>JAFAFM010000177.1 GCA_023423495.1 Armatimonadota bacterium | reverse complement strand
ATGTTGATTGCCTGGCATTCAAGAGGCTGGACCCGGTATTCGACTACTGCCAAGGCAAAACCTTCGCCGTGCAGGGCGGTTGGCAATCGGAAGGGAAGTGGCATGGCGCCGAAGTCCAGGACATCTTGAGCCAGCGAGGTTGGCCACACCTGCCCAAGTTTAATGGCGGGGCTTTGTATTACGAACCTAGCATGGAGTACGCACGGTTGCTCACCAGGATGCAGGAGATCGAATCCGAGTACGGCAAATCCGGTTTTGGCGATTTCCGTGGCAATGCCTCGGAAGAAGTCTGTGTAGCCTTGGCGATGATGGAGCTTGGCGTGGGCGAGGTCATTCCGGATGATACGAACTTCATGCATACCGGAGCGGGCATTATCGGCAGCCTGAACATGGACGTCCGCTCAAACACGTGCCAATTCATCTCCCGAAAAGCCCGAGTTCGATATGTCGAGCCGTTGGTGTTTCATGCCAGTGAGTACAGCAACTTCAACATCTACTGGAAGCAACTTCGCATCCTGAAGAATTTAGAAGCTTATGAAGACCGCACTCGACCAGGCTATCGGTCGCGTTGGTTCCGGCTGCGCCGCTCCTTGGAACGCCGTTGGCTGAGGCTGAGAGGCGATATTTCTTGAAGCGCATTATCTTCACTGTGGCTACCGGTGCGGACAAGTATGCGGAAATGGCCATGGGCCTCGGAAGATCGCTCAGCTTGATTGAAGACTCAACGGAGCGGGTTGTCCTAACCGACAACAAGCGGTTCGATTGGAGTCGCTATTACCAGCGGGTAATTGAACCCACGAAGGGATCGGAAGCGAGTCCCTACTTTGCCAAATTTTCAGCACTCGAATACACCGACGCGGACGAGGTCATCTTCATCGACGCGGATTGCCTGGTCTTCAAGCGGCTGGACCCGATCTTTGAAATGTGCTCCGGTTCGGGTTTGGCAGTTGCTGGACGCCTAATCTCGGACGGAGTCTGGTATGAAAAGTCCATTCCGGAGCTCTGCCGAGAACTTGGTGTAGAAGCTGTACCCAAATTCAATACAGGTGTCCTTTACTACGATCGAAGCGGGGTTGGAGTCATTGAACAAGCGCGTAAAGTGATGGCCGAATACGCAAGCTTTGGTTTTGAACTCCTTCGGGGGAAGCAGTCTGACGAACCCTGCCTTTCAGTTGCCATGGCCCGAACGGGGATTGGCAAAATCCTCCCGCTATCGCTGGGCCTGAATGAATCTGGTGTCGGGTTGATTGGCAAGTTGCACCTCGACGTACTTACGGGAACCTGCAAGTTCATCACTGGGAACCCCCACGTTCGATTGGTGGAGCCTTATGTGTTCCATGCCCACTACTTTGCCAAGCTCAACCTTTACTGGCGGGAGTTGGAGAAACTGAAGAAACTTGAGGAGCACTGGGATCAACATGGACCGCGGCACATGAGTCGAGGTCTGCGCCTGCGCAGATCGCTAGATAAGCGAATCAATAAGTTGAAAGGGCGTCCGTAGGTATCCTGGCAAGCCGATGAGCGAACGAATCGTCTACACGGTTGCCCGCGGGAAACGAAAGTTTGGCGAAATGGCGATGGGCCTCGGCCGCTCGCTCAAACTCATCGGAGATCAAAACCGGCGAGTCCTTGTCACGGACATCGAAGGCTTTGATTGGCCACGATATTTCGATGAAGTTCTCCCGGTCGCTGGCCCGCGAAGCGCTCTCGACAAGCTGACTGCATTGGAGCGAACCCAAGCAGACAAGGTTCTCGCCATCGATGTCGATATGCTTGCTTTCAAGCGGCTAGACTCCATTTTCGGCTTCTGTAACGGGCGTCCATTTGCGGTCCAGGGCCATTGGGAAACGGAAGGTGTCTTTCATGGCTTGCCGGTAAAGGAAATCCTCGGCAAATTTAACTTAGAGCGCATGCCCCGATTCAATGGCGGGATGGCTTATTACGAGCGAACGGGCGAATATGGGGAACTGCTAGATGCGATGCGCCATGCAGAGCAGAGTTACGATCAGTACGGGTTCGACCCATTTGTCCGAGGGCAGCATGCCTCCGAAGAGGTTTGCATGTTGCTTGCCATGATCGATCTCGGTAGGTTCGATTATCTGATTCCGCCCGAGCATCAATTCCAGCACAGCGCCGCCGGTGTAGTCGGCAAGCTGCATCTGGACGTTCTGAAGAACGAATGCAAGTTCATCTCCCGCCAAAGACACTGCGAATTTATAGAGCCCATTCTCTTCCACGCTTGGCGCTACAAGGACTTCCTTGTCTACTGGAAGCAACTCGACGCATTGGAAGCGCTCGAGAAGTTTGAGGATGCTCACCCGACAATGTACATGCCGAAATGGATGAAGTGGAGTCGCTCGATCCAGAGGCGACTCCTGAAAATGAAAGGTCGAACTTAGGCTTCGACCGGCTCTTCCGCCACTTCCGCCGTGGCAGCGGCGGCAGCTGCCTTCTTGCTGGGGGCCTTCTTTTTGGTACCCGCAGCGCCCATTTCAACGCCGACCGCGCCTTCGGTGAAGCTGGCCTTAATCTTGATTCGACGACTCAGTTCGGACTCGCTCACCGTTGACCAGTTAACTCGGTCCAGAGTCCATTGCCAGAGAATATCGATTCCAGAGTATACGAACTCAACCCCATCCTGAAGGATGTCGCTGAGCTTGGTTTTCAACTCATCTCGACCTTCGAGGATACGCTCACCCGCGGCGAGGTTGGGCATCAGGCCGACCGTCACTATGACGGGCTCTTCTTCCGGAGCGACCTTAGTGGTCTTCTTTGGAGCAGTATTGTCGATTCCTTCCTGAACCATCTGAAGCTGGCCGACCATTGCCTTGGTCAGCTTGTCGTAATCTTCAGGGCACTTATACTGTTCGCCGTCGTATAAAGCAATAGCATGTCGTCCGGTAAGCGAAAGGGCGCTGGCGATCAGAGCGGCGTCGGCAGGCTTCAGCTTGGGATGCGCTTTCTTGATTTGGTCGAGCGCTGTTTCCAGCTTAGTGAGATGGCATGTGATCAAACGGGAACTCCTGGGCGCGACCTCGTGGATGCGCCATAATTGCACCCAGTTTACCCGCAAGGGAGGTTCTTCAGACGTGAGCTTCGGTACTAAAGGTTTGTTAGGAACAACGTTGGCAGCGGTCGCTTTATTCGGCTGCGCCGGTCAAAACACGAATTCGGCGATCGATAATCCAGCATCGCGCGATTTCACGAGCCCAAAGGGAAATGCGGGAAAGTCGGGCCAGGGAATGATGGTCGGAGTCGTCTTCGACTCGGGTGGCCTGGGAGACAAATCGTTTAACGATAGCGCGTGGGCAGGCATCCAGAAATCGATCAAAGAGCTTGGAATCCAGGAAAAGCATATTGAGAGCAAGACCGAAAAGGACTTCGAGTCGAACCTGACCGCCATGGCCGAGGCCGGATGCGATCTTGTCTTCGCGATCGGCATCACTCAGCAAAAGGCACTGGAGACTGTCGCGCCAAAGTTTCCAAACGTTAAATTTGCGATCGTAGATGCGGCCGTGACTGCACCTAATGTTCGATCCCTGCTCTTTACCGAGCATGAAGGAAGCTTCCTTGCCGGTTACCTTGCTGCCCTGACCTCCCAATCCAAGAAGGTAGGGTTCGTGGGTGGAATGGAAATTCCATTAATTAGGAAGTTTCAAGCGGGCTATGAAGCCGGTGTGAAGACCGCTGATCCTTCGGTTGAGGTGTTGCCCGCGAAGTACACCGGAAACTGGGACAGTCAGGATAAGGGCAAAGTGGCCGCCAACATCCTCTTTTCCTCGGGAGCAGACATTGTCTACCACGCTGCCGGACGTGCCGGCCTTGGGGTCATTGCCGCTGCAAAGGAGCAGGGCAAATACGCGATTGGTGTGGACAGCGATCAGGATGCGGTCGAGAAAGGAGTCGTGCTGACAAGCATGATCAAGCGAGTCGACGAGGCAGTGTATCAGACCATCAAGGATCAGGCTTCAAGCAAGTTCACTTCCGGAAGTAAGGTTTACGACCTGAAAGCGGGCGGAGTTGGTCTCAGCGAGATGCGATTCACGAAGGAAAAGATCGGGAAAGCCAACCTTGATAAAGTTCAGGAAGTGACGGCGAAGATCGCAAAGGGAGAAATCAAGGTTCCTGCGAGTCCGGAAGAGCTTGGCAAGTACATCCAGGCCCTCCCGAAGAAATAAGGTTAGTGCTAGGTTAACTAGCTCTCAGCTTTTGCCGAGCAAGCACAGCTTGCAGGTTCGCCGGTGCACTCGACATCGCTTGCCTTGGCAGCTGGCGCCGGGCTGCTGTCGTTGACGTAAAAACCTGATCCCTTGAAGGCGATGCCGACCGGCTGAATGAGTCGTGTGAGCGATTCTTTTGAACCGCATTCGCAATCCTTCAATGCGTCTTCGGTGATACGTTGTTCCACTTCAAAGACGCGGCTACAACCCGAGCACTCGTAAACGTAAATTGGCATTTCACATTCTATTTTGACAGATTCGGACCCAAACTGAAGAGGAGCGGTGAGTCATACTTCTAGTGCTCAATGTTCGGCCAAACCTTCCAACCTTCTGACCTTGCCGGCGTTGGCGCCCTCATTGTTCTTGAAGCTTTGCTTTCGGCCGACAATGCATTGGTGCTGGCCATCATGGTCCGGCACCTTCCAAGAAAACTGCAGCAGAAAGCGCTGTTGTACGGTCTTGGTGGCGCGTTCGTTTTTCGCTTCATCGCAATTATTTTCGCTGCAGTAGTGCTTAAGCAGTGGTGGCTCCAAGGACTTGGTGCGCTCTATCTGCTTTTCCTCCCGATCAAGCATTTCCTGAAGAAGAGCCACGATGAGCACGCTAAGCCGGTGGGTCAAGGGTTTTGGCAAACCGTTATTGCCGTCGAACTCACGGACATAGCTTTCGCTCTCGATAGCGTGTTGGCTGGTATTGGCTTTATTACCAAGCCGGGCTTGGGAGTTCAGCAAGACAAGGTCTGGGTTGTCTACGTCGGCGCAATTATAGGCATTATCTTGCTTCGCTTTGCGGCGAGCCTGTTTATCCGATTGCTTGAAAAATATCCGGTGCTCGACCATGTCGCGTACCTGTTGGTTGGCTGGGTCGGCGTCAAGCTTTTGGCGCACTCGCTGGAAAAGTTTCAGGAAGTCAATCCCAATGCCTTGCCCTTCAAAGCGCCGCATATGCATGACGCCGTTTTTTGGGGCGGGCTAGGCGCGATTGCCATCGTTGGCGGAATTGTCGCATACATTAAACGGGCTCCAGATACCACTCGCCTCGATGAGGAGGAAATGGTGGTCTCAGAGGCACAAGACATGGTCATCACTCCCGAAGAATCCAATCGGACGGACTAATTTCCGCCGAGTGCAGGAGTATGCTCTCTGTACGTTCTATGGCAGAGAAACTTAAAATCGGAATTATCGGCAGCGGCGGGATTGCTCAAGGTTGTCACATGCGTGGATATGCTTCCATGCCGGACCTGTGCGAAATGGTCGCCGTGTGCGATGTCAACTATGACACCGCCAAAACTGCAGCGGACAAGTATGGCGTCGGCCGCATCTATACGGACTACAAGCACATGCTGTCGGAGGGAGGGCTGGATGCAGTGTCCGTTGCCACTCCCAACGCCTATCACATGCAGCCGACGATCGATGCGCTCCATGCTGGGATCCACGTTCTATGCGAAAAGCCGCTCGCGATGAATGCGGAAGAGGCGCGGCATATGTGCGCCGCTGCCCGAGATACCGGCAAGATCCTTCAGGTCGCCCTCCAACAGAGATTTACCGGACCAGCGCGGTTCATGAAGGAATACATAGATGCGGGCCATATGGGCGACATTTATTACGCGCGCGCTCAGGCTTTGCGTCGACGGGGTGTTCCGCATTGGGGAGTCTTTATCGACAAGGAAAAGCAGGGCGGCGGCCCGCTCATCGATATCGGCGTTCACATTTTGGACATGACCCTCTTCTTGATGGGATATCCGAAGCCGGTGGTGGCCAGTGGAAAGACCTGGGACATGCTCGGCAAGAATCCTGACCTCGTGAACCCCTGGGGTGATTACGATCGGAGCAAATTCACCGTCGAAGACTTTGCCGTAGGGATGATCAAGTTCGATAACGGAGCCGTCGTGGTCTTGGAGAGTTCCTTCATGGCAAACATCGATGGAGATCCCTTCCAGACGCAGCTTATGGGGACCAAGGCTGGAGCCCATGTCAAGGCATGGGGCGAGAACCCGATCGAAATCTACACCGAGCAGAATCGCCAATTGTTTAACATGAAGCCGACCAATGTTCCTCATGTGGAGTCTGCTCACGTCGATGAAGTCAAGGCGTTTGTCGATGCAATCCTAAACAATAAACCGTCTCCAGTTCCAGGTGAGAACGGATTGACGCTTAACGCGATTTTCGATGCCCTTTACAAGAGCAGCGAAACTGGTCGCGAAGAAGCGGTGAACGTCGCCTACTAAGGTAGATTACTGAGAATGGTTCTAAGGACGGATCGGATCGTTTTTGCTGCGGTGGTTTGCGCGTTCCTATTTGGATGCAGATTTGAATCGGTGGAGAGCATGCGCTCGGCCACCAAAACTGACTACAAACCGACGTACAAAGGCGATCCGTACACGTTCGGTGGCATTCAGGAAGGTACAGGGGGACAGGTTGCGGCGACCTCGCAATCAATGGAATCCCCGACCTATACCGACCCCAAGTACCGAAAACTCGCGGGCCCAGAGGGATTTACTAGCATGAGCGGACACTCCCTGAGTCCGGCCAAAGGGAACGACCGCGTGGGTGACTTCCAACCCTTGCCGCACGGCTCAAAGGGTCAGGCGGGTCGGGTCGAGGGTGCCGAGCACTCTTCCGGCGGACACTAAAAGCAGCGTGCCTGCAGTCCGGCAATTGGCCTAGTCCAATTGCGCGGTGAACAATCTGTTGCATCATGACTTAGAAGAGAGTTATGGCGCAGAACCAGTTTTTTCTTGGACGGTACAAGGGACCCGTCATCGTCTTGGCGTTGGCTGCGACCCTCATCGTCGCGGCGGCGCTTCCTAAGGACGAGCATGCGGTGGTTAAGACCAAGTCCGTTGAGTTCCTCTCCTCCTGGGATGCCTCCGTAAAGCGCGCGGAAGTTCAAGTTGGGCAGGAGGTGAAGCCCGGCGACATTCTAGTGGTACTGACCGACCCCGAGCTTGAAGAAGAGATTCTTCAACTCGAAAGCGAACTTAAACTCGCCATGTTGGGCACCAAAGAGGCCGTGGTCCAGGAGCCCATTATGGGCATGATCGGCTCTCTTCCCAAGGTGGTTTGGGACACTGTCACGGTCCCTGTTGCCGACAAATCTGAATCCAAGGTTGAACCCGATCCCGCAAAGGTGACAGCTCCGAAAGCCGTTCAGGCCACTTCCGCTTCTGAGAAGGAAGTGGAAGTCGCGATGAACAAGGTTTTTAACCAAAAAATCGAGGTCACGGCCGCGGAAGGCGCACTCAGCGAAGCTCAATCTGCATTGTCCGCAAGCAAGGCGGCACTGGCCACAGCCGAAGCTACCCACGAATCAAATGTGCGCCAAAAAGAGAGATTCGAAAAGCTCTACGAAATGGGAGCGATTGCGAAGAATAAATTGGATGCGGGTTTGACGGCGTTCGACGAGTCGGCGAAGACCCTCGAAGCGGCGAAGTCGAATGTTTCTGAGGCTGGAGCGGCAATGGCATCAGCTGAGAAAGCTCTAAGAGAGTCAAAGCAGAGCCTAGAAGCGTTTGAAGCGCAGTTGAATAAGGTCCGCAGCAAGCCCACGGTATTTTCATCGGTACAAAAGCCCGGACCTTCTACAGAACCATCGGCGAAAGACCAGCCTAAACCCCAAATGGTGACGAAGAAAGTCAAGCGAGTTGTTTATGGGACGTCGGCCCAGACGCCAGGCGTAGCGCCGTTGCAAGTCGATCTCGTGGATTCCACCGATCCAAATGAGGAAAAGCGGATCGAGGCGATTCGCGCCAAGTTGGTTTCGCTGAAGAAGGAGCGGGAGGCGCTGAAGCTAGTAGCAACTGGCCCGGGCCGAATCATCTTCGTAGTCAGCCCGGGCACAGATGTTAAGGTGAACGACAAACTAGTGGCCATCCAGCCGCTAAGTTAGTTCGGTCGCCAGCCCTGCCAGATGCCCATCCCATTTACAGAATTGCGGATCTGGTATGTTCTGCCACCCATTTGGAACCAGTAAACCGGCAGCGGGTTTGTGTAAGGATCGAGGCGGAATGTGCCGCTGTCGCAACTGTAACCGATGACCCGAACGGGAATACGAAACCTTGGGGTTCAATGAACCATCGCGGTCCGAGGTCGACGAGCACATTGCCGCCAGCTGTCCGAAGAGCCAGGCCAGAATAGCCAACGCCGTTTACGTCGAAGGTTTCATATTCTTCAAGTGTGCCGGTGAGTTCGAAGACATTCGGGTCTGGACCAAGGTTTACAACCGGGTTCGCAACGTCCCAGTAGGGAACACCGTTAGGTCTCCGCAAAGCCAGAACGAGACTTCCACTCTGGACCAACTTGGCCAAGATGATTCCGCGACCGTTCATCATGATCTTGGAGCCCGTCACGCTCACCTTATCCTTGACCTTGAGTTGAAGAGTTTGACGGTCCACGAACCACGTGGGGCCGAGCTCGACGACTGCCGTACCTCCTCCGTCGTCATTTTTGACGAGGACGGTTACACCGGTCTCCATGTCATTCATCGGCTTGACTCGCTGGATTCCGGTGATCACGCCGGTAAATGTAAGCTGCGTGCGCTGATTGTAAAGTCGGTTGTAGCGCGAATTTGCGGCGTAGCCACCCATCCGGTCTACGATAACTGTCTGTGTGGAGGCTATTGCCGCGATTAGGGTGAAGCAAAGAAGTGATGCACTTTTCATCTGAAGGCTCCCTTTTCCCTCTTTGACGAGTGCAACTGGAG
>JAFAFM010000167.1 GCA_023423495.1 Armatimonadota bacterium | reverse complement strand
CGCCACGGCCACGCAGCCATCGTTCGCACTGCGAAGCATCAAAGCGTAAAGCATCCCTCGGGCTGAAACCTTTTCCCCCACTCTAAGGTTCATGCTCGAAGGCTCGATCTTGTCCACGCCCTTGGGCGCCACCATCCATTCGGCCGGCTGAGTGTTTTCCAGCAGCAACAGGCTGGTCATGATCTTTGTGGTGCTTGCTGGATGCCTCTTGGTGAAGGCGTCCTTCTGCCACAAAACCTTGCCGGTATCCGCGTCGACAATGATCGCGCTCTTGGCGGTCACGTCGAAAGCCGCTGCGAAAGCGCTTACGAGCGCGAGGAAAACGATGGAGAAAATCCGAAGCGGTGCCATACGAATCGGTCCGGGGATATTACCAAAAGACGCTCGAAAAACCGATAACGATCCCTTATCGTATAATAAGCACCCACTCAGCGCAGGAAACACATCATGGCGGCAAGACCGATTTGGAAAGGGGCGATCAGCTTCGGACTGGTTCATGTTCCGGTAACCCTTTACTCCCTTGAGAAGAAGAAAGAACTGTCATTTAAATTGTTGGATGGTCGATCCAAATCCACAATTAAATATCAGCGGGTTAATGAATCCACGGGCGAGGAAGTGCCCTGGGATCAGATCGTGAAGGGATATGAATACTCCAAGAACAACTACGTGATCCTGGAAGACGAGGACTTCAAGAAGGCCTCCGTCGAAGCCACTCAGATGATCGAAATCCAGAACTTTGTGGATGAAGCTGCGATCGGCGACGAATACTTTGAAAAGCCGTACATCCTTGTTCCGCAGAAGAAAGCGGAAAAGGGTTACGTATTGCTCCGCGAGACGCTACGAGAAACCAACCGGGTGGGAATCGCGAAGGTCGTCATCCGCACTCGGGAATACCTCGCTGCAATGGCCCCTCGTGAGAATGGCCTGGTGCTTTTGCTCCTGAGGTTTGCCGACGAACTCCGTCCCCTCTCCGAATTTGAGCTTCCCAAGGAAGATCCATCTGAGTACAGGGTTTCGGACCGGGAAGTAGAACTCGCGAAACAGCTTGTCGATGCGGAGACCGTCGAGTGGGAGCCTGCGCAATATGAGGACTCATACAGTGAGCGCTTGATGTCCTACATCGAGAAGAAGGCCGAAGCCGGTGACATGGCTACGCTTGAAGCTCAAGACGACGTCGAGATCGAAACCGTCTCCAACGTGATCGACCTGGTCGACCTCCTCCGCGAGAGTGTCCAGGCAAGCGGCAAAAAGACCAAGAAGGAAGAGCCCGAAGAAAAGGGCGAAAAGAAGAAGAGCACAAAACGCAAGCAGGCTTGATCAGAGCTTCAAAATCTTCTTAAGCGAGACGGCTGCTTTGGGCATGTTGAGCCAGGGATCTGGTTCATTCAACCAGTCTTGGTAGTTGGAAATCGAGACGGCGTCGGCCGTCTTAATGTCGTCCAGGCCGTCCCACCGCACTGGCCAAGCCGCTGGCAGATTTGGCTTTGCTCTTAGCGAATAGGCAGCGACCGCCGTCGACGTTTGGTCATTCCGAAGATAGTCCACAAAAATTTTCTGGTTCCGGATGGACTTGGACATCTTCGAAACAAAGTCCTTTGGGAAGTCTCTTACCAGGCTTTCCGCCATCGCTTTTGTAAACGCCTTGGCCTGCTCCCAATTTAACTCTGGCTTGATCGGGGTCACAACATGGAGTCCCTTGCCTCCGGAAATCTTCACAAAGGTGGTCATGCCAATGCTTTCCAAACGCTCTTTCAACAGCCGAGCGGCATCTCTGGTCCTGTTCCATTCGACATCCGGCCCGGGATCGAGGTCGAAAATAAGCCGGTCTGGCAAAGTTACGTCGCCAATCTGAGATCCCCACGGATGGAACTCAATTCCGCCGTATTGGACCATTCCCAGAATGCCTTCCGTGCCGCTGATCCCCACATATTCATCATCGTCGAAAGGCACTTGCACCGTGCCGGGGATGTCGTGTTTCAGGTGCCTCTGGAAAAAGCACGGGTGATCTGCCCCTTCGGGGCATCTGATCAGCGATAAGGGTCTGCTTTCTAATTGGGGGAAAAGGCGGTCCATTACCGCGACGTAATAGTCGGCCAAACCCTGCTTCGTCGCCCCAGACGCTTTATCGACGATTCGATCGCCACTCGAAACCTTGAACGTGCTTGGCATGGCTTTTTTCGGTTCGGAGACATCGAGAATTCCGTCAAACCGTGCTTGTCTGACGATTCCTTTTGCGGTCTTGTTGAGGAACTTCCCCTTGACCCGCATCCTTGGCTCCACCCAAATAGCTCCTTTCCGATCCTTTGCTTCCACCACTTCGAACGGAGGATTCTTGGTTTTCAACGGCTCCAACGTCTTAAACAGTTCAACCCGGGTCGCTGAATCGAAGCCCGTGCCCAGCCTTCCGCTATGAACTAGACCGGTCTCCGTCTCGCTCCCCACGATCAGCGACCCGATCGAACTTCGAGTCCCTTCCATGATCGTATAGCCGCCGACGATGAACTCCTCGTGGCCGGAGCATTTGGCTTTGCGCCAATCGTCAAAACGACCCGTCCGATAAGTTGTCCCCTTGCGCTTTGATACGATGCCTTCCAAGCCCAACTCACACGCCGCTTTAAACACGTTCGGGTCCTCAAATCCCTCACTGAATCTCAGCCTTGGATGCTTCTTCGGCAACAGTTCCTGCAGCTTCTCACGCCTGACCTCAAGGGTCTGATCTCGCAAGTCGTCGCCTTTGTAGTGAAGCAGATCGAAAGCGATAAAGCAGATGGCTTTCTTGTCAGACTTTAATGTTGCCTGCAGCATCCCGAAATCCGATTGCCCTTCCGGGTTGAACACCACGAGTTCACCGTCGATAATCGCCGGGCCCACAATGTGGCGGCCGATAATCGCCTGAAGATCCGGAATAGGCAGATCGTTGCCTCCGCGAGAGATGATGCGGCACTCACCGTTATCGACCAGGGCCATCGCGCGGTATCCATCCCACTTGATTTCGTGAATCCATCCGGCGGTTTTGGGAGGCGCCTCAACCGGACGGCAGAGCATGAAACCTGGGGCGGTCAGCGACACATCCTTGTGCTTCAGGAGAAGCCAGTTCTCCTTTTCTCCCGGATCACCCATTCGGACAAGGGCGAAGCTGCCCGTCAAGCGGTCTCCGTGCAGGTTGAAGGTTAGCTTCCCTTCGGCAAGACCTTTGTCCACGTCGTCATCGGTGTCCCATGTGCCTCGGTCCCAAATCTCGACCGTTCCCGCACCGTAGTTACCCTTGGGGATCGTGCCCTCGAAGGTGGCGTACTCGATGGGATGATCCTCGACACGAACGGCCAGCCGGCGGACTTCGGTGTCGAGGGTTGGCTCTTTGGGCACTGCCCAACTCAGCAGCACTCCCCGATGCTCCAACCGCAGGTCGTAATGCAGCCTCGTGGCATCGTGCTTCTGAACCACATAGATCTTGCCCGAACCCTTCTTTGTTCCCACGGGTTCTGGCGTCGCCTTGAAGTTACGCTTCTTTTTGTACTTATCGAGGCTTCGTGATGCTTCCGGCACTCTTCTGACAAGTATGGACGAGCCTAGACCTTTCGGCAGTGTTCGATTCATGTGCGTCAAATAAATTCGGAGGATCAGAATGCACGATCGAAAGAAGAAAGACGGACAGCGGAAAGACAAGAAGAATCAGCGAATGCGCGAGGATGTTGCCGAGCGAAAGGAAAACGCCAAGCCTGACCCCACTACGGATCAGAAGGACATTCAGACCTTTAAGCCCGGTTCGCCAAACGACCACAACCGCACCGCCAACCAGCCGCCAAATCCTAGGGGTTAATCAGGCTCTGCGGATCTGATTCAGGAGCATCCGGGTCAATTTGAGGGAGCTCCTTTAGATCATTCAGCTTGAATTGGTGGAGGAATTCCTGGCTGGTTCCGTAAAGCACGGGCCGACCCGGAACCTTCTTCCGCCCTACGTCCTGAATGAGGCGTCGCTCCATGAGCGCTCTCACGCTGTAGTCGCTTTGCACTCCTCGCACCTGCTCTATCTCCGCCATGGTAATGGGTTGCCGATAGGCGATGATTGCCAACACTTCCAATAAACTTTTGGACAGCCGTTGCCGTTGAGGCTTCAGGAAAGTGGCGATAACTGCCGCATGGTCAGGTTTTGTGCAAAGCTGATAGCCACCCGCCAGCTTCACCACCCGCAGACTTCCCCGCTCTTCCAGCCGAGCCTCCAAGACCTCGATGGCTTGCTCGATTTGTCCCTCGGTCACTTGGAGCGCCTGAGCGAGAGCAGCGGTCGTGGCTGGCTGATCAGCAACAAACAGAAGTGCTTCGATCTGGTCGATTATTTTGCTCATTCGCCCGAACTATCCCTTCTTCTGCGAACTTGCCCGAGCGAACAACACTTCCTCACCCGCTAGCTTGGCCGAGGCTTGTCCCAAGCGAATCAACTCCAGTAGCGCGAGGAACCAGTAGACCGCCTCGGAGCGAGTGAACGGCTCGGTGACTAGTTGCTCCAAGGACCGCCATTCATTGGACAGAACGTGCAAAACGATCCGCATCTGATCGCTCAATGACTTTCGGGGCTTGTTCAGGGGAGTAACGGGCTCCGGTTTGGCGCGACGCAAGAGCTTTTCCAGGGCGCGGGCAAGGTCGTTTCCACTGACATTCTCCAGGTTGACCGGCAACTCGTAAGTGTCCGGGCCTGCCTCTATTGAACGGAAGAACAGCTGTGACCGCTCTTCATGCCACACCTTCAAAGATTCGATCGCCACGGCGTACTCGTGAGCCGTCGGTGCTGGCATCTCCAGCATCTCTGCGATCTCAGGCTCTGGACCTTCAACGGGCAACAGGAGCCATGCTTTTCGCTCCAATAGATAAGAAAGCGCGGCGAGCGCGGCCGCAGCCTCGTCCAGGCACGCGTCCTCCAAGTTGATCAGATACAAAAAGTACGATTCGCAGATCGGATAAAGCGGAACGTCCAACAGCTCTACTTTGTGGTCCCGCACACACTGAAAGAGCAGTGCCAGAGAACCATCAAAGGTTGGAGTGGTGACGTGGATTGGCGGAGGCGCAATCACTCCGAGCGCGGAGATTTGGTTTCGCTCGGCGAGGGATTGGCGGGGAGCCATAGCTTTAAGTAACAGACGTGGCGAAGCCACGCTGTGATTCCGCCTAGTTTACTTGGGAACTTGCGATTTCCTGCTGAAGCTCCCGCACCGCATTCCACAAGCCGGGGTTCGCCTCTTTAGGAATGATCTCCAGGATCTTGGCGGTCTGTCGATTGTAGCGGTGGAGCTTGCTGGACTCCTTGGTTCGCCTCGCTTCCCTCAAGTTAGAAAGTCGATCTCCAAGCTTGACCGTTTGCGCCCTTCTGGACATTTGACCGATTTCTTCCAACAACATCGAAGAGCGCAACTCCCAAATCTCTTCCTTAGTCATTCCCTGAATTTGCTCCGAATTGGGCTCTTGCCTGGTTAACTCCTGAACCAATTGCCGCACGTCAGGGCCAAACTGAACCTCTATTTCATCGGGCTCGACGGGGCTCTCTTCCACCACGTCGTGCAAGACGGCGGCGCAGAGCACGGCTGGGTCCGTCACTTCTCCAACGTAGCGAACGTTGGCAAGAACATCAAGGGGATGCGTGATGTAAGGGAGCGGACAATCTCCGTCGCGAAACTGGCCCCGATGTGCATTTGTGGCGAAGTCGATGGCGGCCGTCAGGTCAGGTTGCATACGCTCATTAGACCTTGCCCAGGCACACAACTAGCTGAGGGCGGCAAAATGAATACCAATGGCCCGGATCTTTGCCGCCGCTGACATCGGCTCCAATACCGCTCACCTGCTCATCGCGGCGACCGACGGTGATATCGTGATGCGCCTCGACAACATCAATGAGTGGGTGCCACTCGGCGAAATTGTCGCGGCCCAAGGCGAAATCCCAAAAGCTCAGGCAGACATCCTTGTCGAAGCAATGAAGGATTTCCGACGGGCAGCAGCGGGGCGAAAGGCAGATCGACTTTACGTCTTCGCCACCGAAGCCATTCGGTCTGCCAAGAACTCGCGCCAAGTCTTGCAAAGGATCAACCGGGAAGCTGGCGTCTCCGTGGAGGTAATTACGCCTGCCCGGGAGGCAGAGCTTAGTTTTATCGGCACTCGTCTCGACGGTCGTGAGGCCAAGGCGAACCTTCTATTCGAGGTCGGCGGCGGAAGTGCTCAAATTGCAAGCGTGGACAGAGCCACCATTGCGGTGGACACGTCGTTGCCCCTCGGGACCGGACGCCTGATATCCGAGGCAGGACTGAAACAACCTTGCGACGAGTCTGCGCTTAAAAAGGCAGTCGAATATATCCAGCAGATTTTGGCGGAGACTGAGCTTCCCGCGGTTTCTACCCCGGTTGCAATTGCCAGCGGAGGGGTTGCCCGAGGTCTGTGGCGGGCCCTGCATCCGGATGGGGAAAAACGCTTATCGAGAGAAGAGATTGAATATTTGATCTGGGCCACCCAAAGATTAACAGTGGAGACAATCATCAAGCGCTTTAGCGTGAAGCCCAAGCGGGCGGGCACGCTGTTGGCTGGAGCCCTTGTTTACCAAGCATTACTTGAGAAATTTGGATTGGATGTGATAACGGTAAGCGAGTTTGGAGTTCGAGAAGGTGCAGTGTTGGAGATGTTGAAGAAGAAAAACCTCGGGCAAGACCTATGAAGTCACGCAAACCGGCAGCCAAAGCTGAACTCTCGCGGTACATAAACCGCGAGTGGAGTTGGTTGCAGTTCAACCAACGAGTGCTGGAAGAGGCGATCGACGAAAAAAATCCTCTGCTCGAGCGGCTTAAATTCCTTGCCATTTTCGAATCCAACCTCGACGAGTTTTACATGGTGCGGGTCTCGGGATTGATCGAGCAGTTTGAAAGCTCCGTGCTAGATCAATCTCCGGATGGACTCACCCCGAATGAACAGCTGACCGTCATCAGCGAAACCGCCAAACCTCTGCGGCAGCGGGCAAGCGAAGTTTTTGAGAAGGAGTTACGACCGGCGCTAGCCAAAGCCGGGGTCACGATTCGAAGCTACAAGAGTCTCACCTCGAGCCAGCGGGAAGCGATGGCAGAGGTGTTCCACAAGGAGATATTCCCGCTTTGCACGCCACTCATTCTCCATCCTGCACCCAGCATTCCATTCATCTCCAACCGCTCACTCAATCTTGCGGTGGAGCTTGAAGACGGCAATGGAGAAATCAAGCTTGCCAGGGTAAAGGTGCCGACCATCGTTCCCCGAGCAGTGCGCCTGCCTGGCCGAAAGCATGAGTTCGTGTTCCTTGAAGAAATCATTGCGGAGCACTTAAAGGATTTGTTCCCTGGAGTCAAGGTTTTAGGGTCGCACATCTTCCGCGTGATCAGGGACGCAGATGTGGAGATTCGGCAATTGGAAGCTGCCGACCTCATTGCCACCATCGAGGAGACTTTGAAGCTGCGCCGGTTGGGCGACCCCGTTCTGCTCGAAGTTTCCAGCAAACTCCCCAAGCGCATTCGCAAACTGCTGATGACGCTACTGGACTTGGAAGATGACGACGTCTTCATCGTCGATGGCCTGATTGGGATGGACGTTCTATGGGAGATTGCGAAAATCGACCGTCCGGGACTTCGATTTCCGCCCCATCATCCTTACTCGCACGAGGATTTGACTTCTAGCGATCAGGTGTTTGAAGCGGTTGCCGCGCGAGACCTCCTTCTCCATCATCCGTACGATTCCTTCCGGACCGTGGAGCAGTTCATCGACTCCGCTGCCACGGACCCTGACGTAATTGGCATCAAGCAAACGCTCTATCGCGTGGGCAGCGAATCGCCCATTGTCGAGTCTTTGCTGGACGCCGCGGAAAACGGAAAGCAGGTCGCGGCGATGGTGGAGTTGAAAGCCCGCTTCGACGAATCCAACAATTTGGTATGGGCGCGTACTTTGGAGCGTGCGGGTGTGCATGTAACCTATGGCTTCGCCGAGATGAAAACCCACTGCAAGCTTTGCCTCATCGTCCGCCGCGAACAGGGAAAAATCAAAAGTTATGCACACATCGGGACGGGAAATTACAACCCGGTCACCGCTCGGCTGTACACAGATCTTGGGCTGTTCACGAAGAGTTCCGACATCACGCAAGACATCTCGGAGCTGTTCAACTACTTGACCGGATTCAGCCGCCAAACCTCCTACCGTAAGCTCCTGGTGGCCCCAATCAATTTGCGGGAGGGCATCATCGAAAGGATCGAACGGGAAACCGCTGCCCACCGCAAATATAGCGACGGACGCATCATTTTCAAGCTCAACTCTCTGGTCGATCCCGAAGTGATCGATGCACTCTACAGT
>JAFAFM010000151.1 GCA_023423495.1 Armatimonadota bacterium | reverse complement strand
CCCCTCCCCCATCAAGGGTGAGGTGCTTTAGATTCGCACGCGCGGGGTGAAGTCGGTATCCGGCTTGACCTTCCGGCAGTATGCCGCCATCATCCGCGAGCAGTTCTCCACGTCGGTCAGCGACAGGAGCTCGCACGGGGTGTGCATGTAGCGCAGGGGGACGCCCACGATGCCGACCGCCATGCCGCCCATGTTGAGCTGCATCGCGTTGCCGTCGGTGCCCGTGCCGCCGGCAGCGACGTCCACCTGGTAGGGGATCTCCGCCTCGTCGCATGCCTCGCAGACCATGCGGAAGACGATGGGGTTGGCGTTGGCGCCGCGCATCACCGAGGGGCCCTTGCCGGTGTCGAGCTGGCCGTAGCGGGTCTTGGCGACGGTCGGGTAGTCGATGGCATGGTTGACGTCGACGGCGAGGCCGGATTGGGGGGCGAGGTTGTAGCTGGCGGTGCGCGCGCCCCTGAGGCCGATCTCCTCCTGGACGGTGGCGACGGCGTAGACGCCCACGTTCGGGTCCAGCCCGCCCTCCTCTTTGAGCATGCGCAGGGCGTCGGCGACGATCATGGAGCCCATCTTGTTGTCGAAGCCGCGGGCGGTGGCGCGGTCTCCCAGGAGCTGTTGGAACTCGTATTGGAAGGTGACGACGTCGCCAAGCTGGATGCCGGCTTCCTTGATTTCGTCCCGAGATGTCGCGCCGATGTCGATCCAAAGGTCTTTCAGTTCCGGCTTTTTCTTGCGTTCCTCTTCCTCCAACAGGTGGATAGCTTTGCGTCCGATAATTCCTGGCACCTGCTCCTTTCCATGCACCCAAACTCGCTGACCGACAGGGATGACACTATCGTGCCCACCAATGCCCGAGAAGTAGAGGAGTCCCTCGTCGCTGATGTAGTGAATAATGAACCCGATTTCGTCCATGTGTCCGGCGAGCATCACCTTCATTTCCGCTTCCGGATTTAGAGCCGCATAGGTGTTGCCATGAACGTCGGTCCACACCTTGTCGGCGAAGCTTGTTGTGTACTCGCGGTAGATCTCCGCCGCTCGCTCTTCGTAGCCGGATGGAGACGGGACGTTGACGATGGCTTTCAGGAAGTCGAGGGACTCGGGACGCATGTCCCGATTTTGACCGATTTCGATTTAGTGGGACTTGAATCGCTTTTGGGTTCGCGCTCGAAGCAGGATCGCGATCGAATTTAGCGTCACAAGCACGATCAATAGAACCAGGATCGCGGCCGCGGCATTCTCATGAAAGCCCTTCTGCGCCCGACTCGACCAGTCGAAGATCTGAATAGGAAGAACCGTGAAGTTGTCGGTCACCCTCGAGGGGACAAACCATGCGGTTGCGGCACCGATCGTGATGAGCGGAGCGGTTTCCCCGATTGCCCGGCTGACCGCTAGAATGATGCCCGTCAAGATTCCGGGAGCAGCGGAAGGCAACACTTGTCGCCGGATGGTTTGCCAACGGGTCGCGCCGAGCGCGAGGGATGCATATCGGTAACTGTTGGGCACAGCCTTGAGCGCTTCCTGCGAAACCAAGATGATCATGGGCAGGATCAAGAGGGCCATAGTCAGCGCACCAGAAAGGATGCTCCGATCCAAAGCGAGCCAACGGACAAACAGGGCCAAACCAAGAAGACCGTAGACGATTGATGGGACGCCCGCAAGGTTCGCGATGTTGATTTGGATGAAGTTGGTGAAGCGGTTCTTCCGGACGTTTAACTCCTCCAGGTAGATCGCCGCCGCAACTCCGATCGGGACCGCAATCAAAGCGCTTAAACCGACAACCCAGATCGAGCCGAATAATGCCGCCTTGATGCCAGCACGGCTGGGAAGTCGTGAGGGGAAGTCGTTGAGAAAGTCGAGAGAAAGGCGGGGATAGCCGTCCAGAACAATGGAACCTAGGAGATAAATAAGGACGAGCACCGCAATTGCTGTCGCGCTGAAGCAGGCAACTGCGAAGAGCCGGTCCTTGCGCTTGCGTCGGGGCGAAATGCCACTCGTAAAGTGCATCTGGTTATCCATAGACGTGCCGGAACTTCCTTACCAATTTGTTCGAAATGAGGTTCAGGATCAACGTCATCAGGAACAGGGTGACGCCAACCGAGAAGATGGTCTGGAATGCCAGACTCCCCGCCGGTGTGTCCCCCTTGCTGATCTGGACGATAACCGCCGTCATGGTCTGAATGCTCTCGCCCGGATTGAATGTCAGATTTGGTGTTTGGCCAGCGGCCAAAGTGACGGCCATCGTTTCCCCGATGGCGCGCGAAATCGCGAGGATAAAGGACGCCATGATGCCCGAGAGCGCGGCAGGCACGACAATCTTCATCGTGACTTCGAATTTCGTCGCCCCCAATCCGTAAGCGCCCTCGCGAAGGGACTTCGGAACCGCGCTTAAAGCATCTTCACACAGACTGGAAACGAGCGGGAGAATCATGATGCCGACGACGATGCATCCAGATGCGGCATTAAAGACTTCGACGGAGGGAAAGAACTCCCGGAGCGCGGGAGTTATCTTAAACAGCGCGAAGTAGCCGTAGACGACGGTCGGAATGCCCGCTAAGATCTCGAGCATGGGTTTGATAATGCGTTTGGCTCGCGGTGACGCGTACTCGCTCAAATAGATTGCGGAGAGTAAGCCGAGCGGCAATGCGATAATCGAAGCCCCGACCGTGATCATCAGCGTGCCGGCGACGAGAGGCAAGATTCCAAATTTAGGATTTGAGAATGTCGGAGCCCATTCAGTCCCTAGATAAAATTCGGCAGGCGATACCTTTGTAAAGAATCCAATGCTTTCGCGGACCAGGATGGCGAGGATTCCGGCGGTCGTTACAATGGATACAGCGGCGCAAAGCAGGCAAGCGAACTGAAGCAGGGCTTCCAAAGGGCGTCCCCGACGCCTCATAATGCTGATACCGGATTTCGGAATACCCGCGGGAAGCCCTGCCATTTCGTCTTATTTGCCTTCGGCTTTGAGGATGTCTTCGATCTTCATTCCCGGCTGGGCGCCGTTAAAGACCGTTCCAACCTTCTTTTCGCTCACTCGAGACTTAGCGGCGGAATAGGCTTCGGCCGGAAGCGGAATGTATCCCGTACTGGCGATGATCTCGCTACTGTTGGCAAACAAGAAGTCCATCAGGGCTGCTACCTGTGGCTTTGCCAGAGATGCCTTGTTCACGTACCAAAACAGGGGTCGAGAGAGGGGTGTGTACGTGCCGTCGGCGATGGTCTGGGCATTCGGCTCAACCCCGTTCACCTTCAAAAGCTTGAGCTTGTCCTTGCTCTCCAAATAGTAGGCATAGCCGAAGTAACCAAGCGAGTACCGGTCGCCGGCAACGCCTTGCACGAGAACATTGTCATCTTCACTTGCCTGGTAATCGGCTCGGCTTGATTTCTCGACACCGTTGATAGCCTTGGTGAAGTAGTCGAACGTTCCGGAATCGGTGCCTGCCCCATAGAGCTTGATTTCTTCCGCCGGCCATTCTGGGCGAACGTCTTTCCAAGTCTTAACCTTGCTGTTCTCCTGCCAGATCTTCTTGAGGTCGTCCACGGAAATGTCGGCCACAAAGTCGTTCTGCTGGCTGACGACAATCGAGAGACCGTCAAACGCCACTGGGATCTCGATGAACTCGATTCCGTTTGCCTTGCATGCCTCGATTTCCTTTTCCTCTATGGGACGAGAAGCGCCCGCCACATCGAGTTCACCGTTGGCAAACTTCTTGAATCCGCCTCCGGTGCCAGATGTACCAACCGTAATCTTGACTCCCTTTTGTTCCAGGCGAAACTCTTCCGCGAGGGCTTCTGAGATCGGATATACCGTTGAACTGCCGTCGATGCTCAATTCTCCGGTGATGTTTGCGGTGGAGCCACCATCCGATGTAACTGAGCCTTTCTTGGAGCCGCAGGCGGTTGCGCTAATGAGTCCCGCAACTGCCAAGGTCGAATAAATCCAATGCCTGTGTAACTTCATGTTGACGTCATCCCGAATGCTGGTTGAACATCGAAAAATTACCGATGCTGGATTAAGCCAATGTTAAGACCTGTTTCATTGGGACCGTCGGCAGTTTCGAATGAAATGGTCAATAATCTTCGGGATGAGAAGGGAATGGTCCGACGCGATACGGAATCGACGCTGGGACGAGTTGGAAAGACTTGCCAAGTGGGAGCCCGATCAACAACTTTGTGATACCGTCGCCGAACTCGCGGAGGGCTTGGATGCAAAGGCTGACCGTAAAGCCCTTCGACGAATTCTCTGGTCGCTGGAAAAGGAAGGCATTACCCCAACGCCGCGAGAGGATTCAGAGGTCGCAGCGAGCGATAAACCGCTCGAATTCGCCTTTATGATGTCGGCTGATGCCATGGGTGACACGCCGATCACTTATGGGTTCCAACAAGGCTCGAAGTTTCGCTGGATTACGGCTTACTTAAATGAAACCAAGGGAATCAAGCGCGCCTCCGACGAAACGATGAAGGTCGAGG
>JAFAFM010000069.1 GCA_023423495.1 Armatimonadota bacterium | reverse complement strand
ATGCAGCTCGGATATTTCCAGGTGATGGCGGAGCCGGTTTCCACCTGGGTCCAGGTGACTTTTGATCGCTTACCGATCGCTCGTGCGCGCTTGGTGACGAAGTTAAAGATGCCGCCCTTGCCCGTCTTGGGGTCCCCGGGGTACCAGTTTTGGACAGTGCTGTACTTGATGGTGGCGTCGTCGCCGGCGGCCACAAGTTCCACCACGGCGGCGTGCAGTTGGTTTTCATCCCGCATGGGAGCCGTGCAGCCTTCCAAATAGCTAACGTAAGCGCCTTCCTCGGCGATGATCAGGGTCCGCTCGAACTGGCCGGTGTTTTCCGCGTTGATGCGGAAGTAGGTGCTGAGTTCCATGGGGCACCTGACACCCTTCGGCACGTAAACGAACGAGCCATCGGAGAAGACCGCGCTGTTCAGCGTCGCGTAGTAGTTATCGCTGTAGGGAACCACTGAGCCTAAGTGCTTCTGCACCAGTTCGGGATATTCCTGTACCGCCTCTTGGATGCTCATGAAAAGAATTCCGAGCTCCTTTAGCTTCTCCTTGAATGTGGTCACCACCGAAACAGAGTCGATAACGGCGTCAACGGCCACGCCGGAAAGGCCGTTAGCTTGGTTGGGAGATTGTCGGGCGTCAGCGGCAGATGCTGCAGCTCCCTTGACGTTAAGCAGAACTTTTTGCTCCTCAACGGGAATGCCGAGCTTTTGGAAGGTTCTCAGAATCTCCGGATCGGCATCTTCGAGGGAGTTCAAAACCGGCTTTTTCTTGGGGGCAGAGTAATAGCTAATCGACTGCAGGTCGACCGGTTCGTAGCCCACATTCGGCCACTTGGGCTCGGTCATGGTTAGGAAGTGACGGTAAGCCTTTAGTCTCCAATCCAAAAGCCATTGAGGTTCATTCTTCTTGGCGGAAATGGCCCGAATGGTGTCCTCATTAAGACCGGGCGGGAGGGTGTCGGCCTCGATGGGGCTGGTCCAGCCGTGTTCGTACTCTCGGTTGGCGAATTGCTCGAGCAGCTCGGTGCTCTTATCTAATACTTGCTCACTCATGTTTGGTTTCGGAGCGCACCCACCAGGCAGCACCTGCATCGTACGTCCGTCTCTTCCTACGTATTGTGACAGGCAATCGGTCCCCTTGCTGGGCTCCCTTGAGTCTAAGATCAGACATGCACCCCACGTGCGTGGTCGCGATTCGGAACTCCACTCGCGACATAAAGATGCGCGACTTGTACCTTGCGATCGACAATGCGGATTACGTCTCACTTCAGTTTGGACAGTCGGTAGAGATCCCACTCGAGCCGGGCGACCATGAGATTCGCGTGACAAACCGAATTTCAACAAAAAAACTGGAGTTTCATGTCGCGGAAGGGGAAGCAACCACATTTAACGTTGCCTGCATTCCGTCCCGAGGGCTCATGTCGCTTTTGATGATTATCACCGGAACGGTGCCTTACAAAGTTTCGATAGAGCAACGTCGATCCACGGCATAAAGTGCCTGAAATTTTGACGAAATAGAGTTACAATGCGGCATGAGCGTAGACCTTACTCGAAGGGGATTCTTGGCGGCCGGATCAGGCTTGGCGGCTTGGGGACTGGCTGGTAAGGCCCTTGCCGAAAAGCCTCAGGATCCTGTTTCTGCCGCCACTCCCTGGCAGGATGTAAGGCGACAGTTCGATTTGGATTGGTCGAAGATCCATATGGCAGGGCTGCTATTGGCCTCTCACCCGAAGCCCGTTCGGGATGCGATTGCCAAGTATCGGGCTGGGCTGGACAAGAACCCGGTCGACTACTATCACTCTGTCGAAGAAGATGGAGAGGCAAAGGCTCGGAAGGCGGCGGCCGAGTACATCAACGCTCCAAGTCCGGGATCCATCGCACTTACCGACAGCACCACTCAAGGATTGGGAGTTATCTACAACGGATTGCGACTTCGCCCAGATCAGGAAATCCTGTCGACTACTCATGACCACGCAGCAACATTTGCGACGCTCGGTCTACGTTCCCAGCGGATGGGCACGAAACTCCGGTCGATGACACTTTACGAGGCAGGGAAGCAAGCGTCGATCGATGAGATGGCGAGCATCGTGGCAAAGGAGATTCGGCCGGAAACTCGGGCGGTCGCCGTGACTTGGGTGCATTCCAGCACGGGCATGCGGCTCCCCATCGAGGCGTTCGCCGAGGTCATCAAGCGCGCAAACCAAAGTCGGGCGGAAGAGGATCGCGTTCTCTTGTGCGTGGACGGCGTCCACGGCTTCGGCGTGGAGGACATCGATATCCGGGCGCTCGGCTGCGATTTCTTTAGCGCTGGTTGTCATAAGTGGATTTTCGGGCCGAGGGGTACCGGGATTGTGTATGGCAACCCTGCCGTGAGCAAATATGTGATCCCATGTACTCCAACATTCTCGGGGTTTGATAGCTGGGGCCAAGCGCTAACGCCGGGTGGGTTCCCCTCCTTTGAGCACCGATGGGCATTACCGGAAGCTTTCGCGTTCCACCAGGCTTTGGGAAAGGCGCGGGTGCGAGCGAGAATTCACGATCTTGCTCGGCAGATGAAAGAGGGCCTCGCAAAGATGCCCAAGGTGAAGCTGTACACGCCAATGTCGGATGACTTATCCGCAGCGTTAGTTTGCTTTGATATCCAGGGAATGAGGCAGGTCGAAGTGGTGGAGAGGCTGGCTCAGAAGGGCATTATTGCAAGCAGCACTCCTTACAACGTGTCCTATGCAAGGCTCACTCCGGGTCTTTTGAATACGCCCGAAGAAGTCGATCGGACACTGGCAGAGGTTCGGGAACTGGCTAAGTAACCGGAACGTTTGGCATGTCGGATGAAACGTGTGCTTCTGCTCCTGTGCCTTGTTACGGCCTTGGGTTGCAGTGGCTTGAGCTCCCTGCTTGTCCAGAATCTATCAGGCAAATCGGTCGAGGTTACGATTACAGCCGACCATACGAAGGATCACGGCGGCCCAAGTGCGTTTTCTGGTTCTGCAAGTCCGGGGGAAGAGGTGGAATCGATCAGTTGGTTTCGAGATGCCCCGCTCAATTTAAGCGTAGAGACCACGTTTCATGACGGCCGGAAGCTGACTAACAAGTGGATGCCCGGCATCTATCCGCCCGGTATGCAGCGTGGTACGTCGGGAGGCGCCTACTACATTCTTGAAATCCACGATTCCGAGCTGGTGTTAAGGGATCCGAACGCCTATGACCGGTTCCGCCGGAATCCGCAATTTGAAATCTTCCGCTACCTTCCCGGCTGTTGTGCCGTGTGCCTGATTATCTTTGTAGGCATCTTGTACTCTCAGAAGAAGAGAGCGAAAACATGAGCCGCATAAACTTAAGCGATGAGGGATTTGAGTTAGTTTCCGATGGGGGCGAGTGCATCGCCAGTGTCGTCTGGCTGGACTTGGACCGGGTGGAAGCCCACAACGATGACTTGATTTCGCTCGAATTCGTAAGCGGTGAGAGTGAAGTCGTGGTAACCGAAGAGGATCTCGGCTTTGAAGACCTGGCGCCGCAGTTGATCGCTAACTTGGACTTGGAAAACCCTGATTGGTTCGAAGCGATCATGCGACCGGGGCAGCGCATCTTGGTCTACGATCACGAACTTGGCTACTGACCGGTCTGCAACCAAACTGCAGTCTGCAACGTCCCTATGGGCAATATGCCTGAATTGCCCTTTTCAGTCCCGGTGATTGTGTACGTCGTCATCGGCATCATCTTCATTTTCAGTTGCGCCTTTACTGTCGGGCAGCAGGATGTCGTGATCATTCAGCGGCTTGGAAAGTTCCACAAGCTGGCCACCGCGGGTTTGAATTTCAAGCTTCCCTTCATCGACCATAAGG
>JAFAFM010000060.1 GCA_023423495.1 Armatimonadota bacterium | reverse complement strand
ATCTCGATGCTTGTGCGGGAGTCCAAGTTTCCGGTCGGTTCGTCCCCGAAAATGAGAACGGGATCGTTGACGATCGCGCGGGCGATCGCGACCCGCTGCTGCTGTCCACCCGAAAGCTCGCTCGGCTTGTGGTGGGAGCGTTGGGCAAGACCCACCCTTTCCAAGGCCGCCATGGCCCGCGGAGTTCGATCCTTGGCGCCGGCATACATCAGCGGAAGCTCGACGTTTTTCACCGCGCTTGTCCGGGCCAGCAGGTTGAAGTTCTGGAAGACGAAGCCGATGTACTTGTTGCGGATATCGGCCAGTTCGTTGTCGTTCATGTCGGCCACGTTTTGGCCCTTGAGGAAATACTCGCCACTGCTGGGTCGGTCCAGGCAACCAGCAAGGTTCATGAACGTAGATTTGCCTGCGCCGGATGGGCCCATCAGGGCGACGAATTCACCCTCTTCGATGGTGACGGTGGCATCGCGCAAAGCGTGGACGACCACATCGCCCATCACATAATCTTTGCCCAAACCTCTTGTCTCGATGACCGGTGTGCCCATTCCTACTCGTACTACGCTACCAGATCATGTTGAACCTGGTAGTCCAAGAAGGTACAAAGTGTCGTCCAATGAGGTTACATTGACGTTTGGAGCAACTATGAAGTCGTCTTATCGGCTGTTTCTCGCTGTCTTGGTGACAGCCTCGGTTTGGTCTTGTGGTGGAGCCGGTGGAGGCGATCCGATCGGCGGCGGCGGGGGCGATGGCATTGGTCCGCTCGGCTGCCGGCTCGACGAGTACTCTCCCAACTACCTGCAAACCGAGGATCCAAGCACGGATATCCCGAATGATGTGCACTGGTGGGACAGCTTCCCGATTCGCGTTTACTTCGCGAACGACGGGACCTTGCAGGGTCAGCAACTTTCTGATGTTGCGATGGCCGGCTTCAATTCATGGTCTTCCTCAGCCGGACAGACGTTGGCGGTGGAAGTCGCGACCGAATCGCAAGCGGACGTGGTGGTGTCCTTCCAAAACGTACAAGATCAACCCGGCGGCGGCGATTTTGTAGGTCAAACAAGCTGGACCTACAGCCCATCCACGAGGCAAACCTTCAGCGCTGACATGATCCTTCGCACTTGGGATGGCATGACTGCGAATCAGGTGGCGAATGGGCTTCGGAGAACCGCCCAGCACGAGTTTGGCCATGTTCTGTTCCTTTCGGGTCACAGCCCCAACTCGGAAGACACGATGTACCCGTTCGGAACGGTTAATACTTACACCGCACTCACTGAGCAAGACGAAAACAGTCTGCTCTCTGCGTATTGCGGATCATTCGAAGACCGTGGTCGTGGCCGAGCGCCGACCGGACCGGTCGTAACGAAGACGATCAGCTGTCCGGCTGGACACTGACAAAAAAACGCGCTCTGCTATTGGCAGAGCGCGCTGTCTTGCTTTTCGAGACTTTAGTTGCTGGCGGCTTTCAGCTTCTCGACGGCCTTCTCCACAACTGGATCCTTACCGTCTTGGCTGCTGCCAGTGGCTTCGACGTCGGGCACGATTGGATTCTTCTCCAAGCGAACGCCCTTGATCGACACGTAGTCGCTTACCGGATACTGCATTTGGAATCCGTGGGCCAGCGGTCGAAAGACCGAAGCAAGCACGGCGCCGGCAGACCGGGTACCGATAATCGGAGCGTTGATCGTCTCGCGCAGACCCATCGCGAAGATCTCGGACGCGCTAGCGGAACCCCGATTGACTAGGACCGCCACCTTGCCATCGAAAGGTTCAATGGATTGCTTCCGAGTCTTGTACTTTCGGGTCGTCGACTTGGCGATCGTGACGAGGTCGGTGGAAGGCGTGTGGTCGCGCTCATATGTTCGCACGGAATTACGATCGACAAAGGTGCCGATGTCCGTGTCCGGCTTTACGAAGAGGCTGAGAAGGTGGATTAGGTTCGCAGTGGAACCGCCACCGTTCGAGCGAAGGTCGACGATCACGTACTTCGCCTTGCCCTTGGCTTCTTTCATCAGTTTTTCGATGTTCTCTCGGCCATAGCCTCGGCTGAAAGTCCAAACGCGGAGCACAGCTGTCTGCTCATCAACCCAGGTTAAGGTCTCCGGGCGGGCGGTGGATACGCGAGCACGCTTCACGGTTACGTCCCGCTCTGCTTCGCCAGACTTCACTTTGAGCTTTACTTCTGAACCGTCTTCACCGAGGAGAGCCGAATTCTCTGCGGCCTTGCCGTCGATTTGGGTGATCACGTCGCCCTGCTTAATGCCGGCAGCTTCGGCGGGACTCTTGGGAAGAACGGTCGTCACGACCAGTGCGTTGTTCTCGGTTCGAGCCATCACGCCAATACTCACGACGCTCGTGCGTTCGCGGGATTCGGCCTGCCGAGGGGTAAGAAACCGGATGTGGCTGATTCCGAAGTCTCGCAAGGCGCGGTTGACCGTGCGGCTGAGGTCAGCTTCCTTTTCGACTTTGTCCAGATCTTCCTGATGCTTTTGGAGGTATTCAGGCCACTTCTTTAAATCGAGGCCGGGGACGAAAGCGCGGTTCTCCATGATATCGGCAATTGCCTTGAGAACTTCTTCTTTCTGTTCTTTAGAAATCGGGCGTTCGCCGGGCGCCGCTTGGTTGGGGTTAGTGGTGGGTGGGGTTTGCGCAAGGGTAACGGCCGCCAACATGGCAAAGCCGACGCCCAAAAGCGACCGATGAAGTCTCATGATAAATTGCATACCTCGCGATTGGAGTCGATTGGTTCCGACGTTTGGAAATCTCAATGGTTCAATGAGAAATCTTAGTCCAATTTACGCATTCCGGCGCAAAAACGTGTCGCCCACTCCGGTCCAACTTCGCGCAAGGCTGGATTATCGATTCTTTCCAACACCCAATGGGCGACTCCATTCAGCCTTACTTTGATGAAGGCGTCCAACAAGTTTTCGGTATCGGGTGGCAATGGCCGAACGGAACAGTAACCCTCGAGCATCGCCTGCCTCGCGGCGGGAAAATCTGGCTCGTTCACTCGAAAGCCGAGCGCAGAAGCGAAGTCATACAGGAAGAACCCGAATCCGCAGTCATCGAAGTCGATCACGTTGATCTCGTCTCCTTCGAACAGCAGATTTCCCAGATGCAAGTCAGCGTGGATGAGGCCGAACGATTCCGGTGTTCTCGG
>JAFAFM010000009.1 GCA_023423495.1 Armatimonadota bacterium | reverse complement strand
CCCCTCGCGTACACATTGGCAGTATCGAAAAAGTTAACTCCGAGATCGATGGCTCCATGAGCAATATCGATCGATTCTTTCTCGTGCGAACCCCAGTCATCAGGCTCCCAGCCAAATGTCATCGTTCCCAAGCAAGCAACAGAAACCTGAACACCGGTCCGGCCCAACGAGCGATACTGCATCGCCGAGGTTTACCCTATGAGTTACGGGGCTAATCGAGGATTCGGGGGCTGTTCTCGAAGTCCCGGAACATGTAGGTCAACGTCACCACCGACTTAACGTTCGGATATCGATGCAAGCTGCCCTTGCGTATTTCCACGTTGGTCAACCCATAGGTCTGTCGGGTGCGCATAATGCTCTGCGCTCCATTACTCATGACCGCTTTCCAAGAGTTGCCCTTCACCTTTTTCTTTGCTTGCTGGTAGGTTTGATCAACTTCAAGCGGTGATCCGACTTGCAAAACGATCCAGTAGGAAGAACGGAAAAAGCGGGGAATGAGTGCGTCTGTCTCCACACTGATAAGTGGCCAAGTGGCTAATTCGGGCCAATGTCCGGGGAATCCTGGCGGGATACATGGCTTATTGAGGGACGCAACTGGGTGCCACGGAATGCTCGGAGTCTCCTCGATGGGAATATCGCTAACTCCAACGACCTGACCGGGGCCCCTGATGTTAGCCCAACGCCATGTCTCGCTGGCGGCGATATCGCGAACCCAGACTACTTGTCGGATTCCGCGTTGGACACGAGCAATTCGCGGAGGAGAATTCGCACCAGCCGCGACCATCTCTTTGGCAAATCCTCCTGACGACTCCATTTCCTCCAGCTTTGGGGCGTCCCTATTGGGATAGAAGTAGTAGTAATTCACCCGCACGTAGCCACCGGGCCGCCATGATCCGGCCCTTGTTACGGCATAGCGCGGCTGGCCCCGCAACTGCTCGATGGGCAAAAGCGGCTCTAGACTCGTCGACAAAAACGGTTGCGGAAGAATCCGCACCGGAGTCAAAACGAACACTGCCAGAAGCGACAGCATAGCTGCATTGTCGCATGAAAGGGATCAAAAGTTGGTTTTAATCGACGCGAACAACTCCGCCGGGGCGTCCATTCTGGTTCAAAACCGGAACTTCCACCTGAACGTTCAACCGAGAGTCGACAATCATCAACGCCATCCGCGAAGGATCGACCCGCTGCAGGATCGGTGGTTGCCGGTTACCGGCTGCCTGATCTCGCTCGCGTACGCGGTTCAATGCCAGCCGTGTCAGGGGGTTGCGAGCATTCAACTCAAATCGGGCTCGAGTTCCAGCACTTGCCAGCGCCTCTGATAACTGCGAGTTCGACAATGTGTTGATTACCGAAATCCGAAAGTCACGAGAACGAGTTTGCTCTTGGACATTTTCGCGAGGACCCTCACGAAGGGGAGTAGCCTTAATCGTTGAAATTGCCCGTCGCTTGAATTCTGTGGGATCTAGCTCAAATTTGTAACCGTCAGCGTTTGAAGCAAGCTTTGCACCCACCGCTTTGGCCGCCCAGCGCATAAAGTCCGCTTCCGGCATGTCCGTGACATGGACGAACAATGGAGCGTCCGCATACACCCAGTGGACAGATATTGGCTTGCCAAATGTCGACCGGAAAAACTCGAGCTTTAGGGAGTCCGACTTTTCCGTCACATACGTAACTTTGCCGTCCTTGATCGCGGATGCGGGCAGAGGAATGTAATTCGCCTGGAAATTAAGGGGCACGACAAACGGCGACTGCTCTTCTGCTTCTTCCTGGCGCCCTCGCTGCAGGGTAACTTCGACGGCCCCTTGTTCGGCCGCAAAACGAATTTGACGGCCACCGGAAATAAGGCGTTGCGACACCAATTGATCGCTGATGATGAGGTCACTGCCGGGCAAAATCGCGTGCTTGAGTTGAGATCGGATGGCGCGCGCCATCTCATCTAAGTCGGTTGTGTTGAAGGCGGCTTTCTCAAGTTTCTTCGTGTCGCCCTGCGACATCATCACGTTTGATTTGGTCTCTTTGGCAAGGGCAGTAATGAAATCGTTCGGCGTCCCACCGGGAAATTGAATGGCAAGGGCAGCGCCCAACAGTAGCGTGTTCATAGGATCCTCTTTTGCTTGGATAGACGAATAAAACTGCTCTCGGTTACAGTTCGTCCCGACCTCAGGGGTGCCCCAAATGGACTAGAGTCAGGAACGTTGAAGTGGATTGTTAGGTCTGTGGGATACGGATTCGGCATTCTTTACCGATCTCTAAATTAGCAAGATGGCCTTACAACCAGGATTTAATCAGAACCGCAAACAGTTCGCCGCCGCGAACTTAAAGCGCTGCCCGCTCTGCGGGGCGGTGAATGCTCATCAAAACGACGAGTGTTTTGCATGCGGATGGTACGGAAAATTCGATCGCGATCCAGAAACTGTTGAAGAAGGCCTCAATTTGCTAATCGACCGGTGCCCAGAACTGGCCAACACCACAACTTTCCGTCCGCCCAAGCCCACTTGGTGGGAGAAGATCTGCGCCTTTTTCCAGCGCCGAGTCGATCTTAGGATTTAGAGAACAGCAAGCTCTTCCGGAACTTTAATCCAAGTTGCTCAACGCTTAACTTAACTTCAAAATCTCCTGCGGCGTAGGGACCCACGTCGTAGGGATTGAAGTGCCAAGTCAGCCCGTTAGCGGCCACCGTAAAACGCTGCACCATCTTTTCATCTAGTGACTTTACATCGCCGTTCTTAACCCAATCTGCGCCTTCTGCTCTCCGCAAGATGGCCAGCACTTTTGCGGATATGTGCTTTCGATAATTGAAGCCCGGCTCAAAGAAATCGGCTATCGTCAGCCGTTTTGCCTTTCCGGCAACGATTCCGAAGTTAACGGCTTCGACCCCATGGTTGGGGTGGGCGCCCCCCGAATACTCGTAGCGGGAAATCAAGATTGAGAGCAATTCTGGCGTCAGGTATGCGACCTCCATGCCGATTTCGTGTTCCCAAGGTGCCGTCGGAGGGGTGGCGGGAAGGCTGTTTTTAACTGAATTGACCCACAAATTCTGGCGATTCTTGGCAATTTGGGCCAAGACCGGATTGATGGTCGTTCGGAGCGGATGCGACGTGAATTCCAGATACGTCGCGGTTGCCTTGTAGAAATTCTCCTTCGACTGCACGATTTCCCGAGTCACCGTTCCGCCCTGTGGCGAAAGCGTCAAGAGCAATCCAATTCCAAGAGCGAGGGTGTGCATCCCGGAGAAGTTTACTGCCTGCAGGTACCCTTAAAAGGCCGATGATCGAACGATATTCCACCTCTGCCATGACTGCAATTTGGAGCCGCCAGGCACGTTACGAAACCTGGAAAGACGTGGAAGTCGCCATCTGCCAGGCTCATGCGGAGCAGGGCACCATCCCCGCGGAGGATATGGAAGCGATTCGACAGCGGGCCGCCTTCACGCTTGAGCGCTGCGACGAGTTAGAGAAGGAAACCAGGCACGATCTCGTCGCTTTCGTCCGAAATCTTGAGGAGAACGTGGGTCCCGCGGGACGCTGGATTCACTTCGGCGTGACCAGCTACGACGTCATCGATACCGCCACCGGCATCATGCTGCGAAATTCAGCGGATGTGCTCTCCGCCTCGGCGGCAAAACTTCGGGTGCAGCTCGATCGATTGGAATCTGAGTTCGGCGATGCTCCCCAAATTGGTCGAACGCACGGTGTCCACGCCGAGCCAATCACGTTTGGGCATAAGATTCGAAGCTGGCGGAACGAACTGGATCGGAACTTGACCCGGCTCGAGCGGGCAAGGGAAGAGGTCGCAGTTGGCAAAGCTAGCGGTCCCGTGGGAATTCACGGCATCACTTCGCCGGCGCTGGAACAAAGGGTTTGTGCGATTCTGGAATTAAAGCCTGATCCCGTCACCACCCAGGTGATCAATCGCGACCGGCATGCCAATTTTCTAAACGTTCTTGCCCTTATCGGCGCTGGCGTGGAGAGAATCGCAACGGAGCTTCGAAATCTCCAGCGAACAGAAATCTTGGAGGTTCAAGAGGGGTTTGCCGCCGGCCAGACCGGCTCCAGCGCGATGCCTCACAAGCGGAACCCTTGGAACAGCGAAACCGTCTGCGGTCTTTCCCGAATCCTAAGGGCCAATGCCCACGCAATGATGGAGAGCATCGCTACTTGGCATGAGCGAGACCTGACCAATTCCAGTCTGGAGCGTGTGATCTTCCCGGATTCATGTCACCTGGCCGATTTCATGCTGAATCGGATGACCTCGATCCTCACCGGTCTCCAGGTTTTCCCCGACAAAATGCGGCAGAACCTTCGCCTCATGGGAGACCTCGTCTTTAGCGAGCATCTGATGGTCGAGCTCGTGCGGGCAGGCATGAGCCGGGCCGACGCTTACAAAGTTGCTCAACGGAACGCCGCCAAGGCATGGGACGGCGCCGACTATAAAACGAGCGTCGCTGAAGATCCCGATGTCCGCGAGCGACTCACGCCCGACGTTGTCGAGAAGGTGTTCAGCTTGGAACACCATCTCCGACATGCTGTGCACTAGCGCGGAACGACTTGGGCGTCGATGATGCTCCGGAGCACTCGGTCCGAGTTCAGACCCTCGACTTCGGCTTCGGGTCGAAGCAGTACGCGGTGTCGAAGAACGGGGAGGGCCAGTTCTTTGGCATCGTCAGGAATCACGTAGTCTCGGCCCCGCAAAGCGGCAACCGCCTTGGAACAGTTCAGCAGAGCAATTCCAGCGCGAGGTGAGCCACCGACCATAACGTCGTTTGAATTACGGGTGGCTTTGACCATTTCGTAGATGTAGTTGAAAATCTTGTCTTCGACTGTCACCTTGGCAACTTGCTGCTGCATTGCCGTCAGCTGTTCTGCCGATACGACCGGCTGAATGCCGTACTCATCCAAACTCTGGGGTCGGAAGCCGGCATGGTGGCGCTTAAGAACCTCGACTTCGGCTTCCGCAGACGGATACTCCACCACGACCTTGAGCAAGAATCGGTCTTGTTGGGCTTCCGGAAGGGGATAGGTTCCTTCGAAGTCGATCGGGTTCTGCGTGGCAAAGACAATGAAGGGAGGCGGAAGTGGATAGGGCTCGCCGTCGATCGTCGCCCTCCGCTCTTCCATCGCTTCCAAAAGTGCAGCTTGGGTTTTGGGGGGCGTGCGGTTGATTTCGTCCGCTAGTAATATGTTCACGAAGATCGGGCCCTTTCGGACTTTGAAGTCGGCCGTCTTGGGATCGAAGATTGTGGTTCCGATGACGTCGGAGGGCATCAGGTCGGGCGTAAACTGGACCCGTCCGTATTCCAGGTTTAAGGTTTTGGCCAAGCACCGGACAAGAAGCGTCTTGGCAACTCCGGGAACTCCTTCCAGCAACACGTGGCCGTTCGCCAAGATCGCGACGAGCACCTGCTCGATCACTTTCTCCTGGCCCGCAATGGCCTTACCGACTTCCGTTCTGATTTGGGCAGCTAGCGCCTCGACGCTCATGGCACGCTAGGATACCATTGGCGTCGATATTGGGCGTCAAGAATGCATTAAGCGGCATTGGCCGACTCGATGCACGTTTCCATACAACGACGGCAGGTTTCTGCACATTTCCGACAATGCTCCATGTGTTGATGCTTCTCGCATTCGGTTGCACAGCGCTCACAGACTTCCGCGCACTGCCGACAGTCGGCATTGGACCCTCTCTTCATGGTCTCGATGCAGCGGTCGCACATCATCGCACATTCGGCGCACATTTCAGCACATTCTTCCATGCCGCCCATTTGGCGGCACGAG
>JAFAFM010000047.1 GCA_023423495.1 Armatimonadota bacterium | reverse complement strand
GTCCATTTGCATCCTGACCGCTTCCATCTCCTTTCGAGAATGGAAGAGCGCCAGAGTTCTGCCCCCGCACGCCTGGATGATCTGCTCCAATTCCCGCGCGATTGCGCGGTGATAACTCTCTTCCGCCCCTTCCTGCCGTGCTACGGACGGATCGGGAATGACGCCAGACTTTGGAAGATACAGGGCTCCATTCGTACCGTAGTCGAATGGCGACGGCAATATCTCCTCGTAGACGGGCTCGGCTCCGGTCGTCCGCCGGAAGAAATCGAAGGAGCCATCTACGGCCAGCGTGGCGGAAAGGCAGACGTAAGGCGTCCGGTCCCAGATCAGTTCCTTCAAGGGTCCAGATAGATCGATCACGTCCTGCCGGATCATCGCCTCGGCATCGGATCGTCCGGCGTAGCTGACAGACACACCTTCCGGTTTGAAGAGATGGCTTGCCCCTCCGCCAAATTCGCGGATGTAGCTTAAGTAATTCCTAATAGTGTCATTGGCCTGACGTACCTGATCCCCCATCCCATCCAGGTCCCGCCACATGGTCGTAAGAGATTCGACTGCCTTCACAAATCCAACCGATTCCTTCGCGACCAAGTTGGCAACCGCCCGTGCCGCTTCCAACCCTCCCTGAGCCTCGGTCTGTTTGACTTGGGGATGCTGAAAAACACTTTCGGGCGACATCGTCAGAATTCCCGGGCGACCGAGGGCAAGCGAGTAGGCGACGAGACTCTTCTGGCAGAGGTCGAGGCCCTCCCGGAACTTCTGGCAGAGCTCACGCCATGCATTCGCGTCGTCCGCCGCCTTTGCCAACGGCATCAGCGCGTTCTCCAGCCTTGCCAAAACCGCGAAGAGCGAGCCGATTTTTGGACCGCTTAGCTCGAACTCAAGGCCATTCATCGCGGCTTGGGGAAAATCGTGGGCCTCATCCAGGATTAAGAAATCAAAGTCTCCAAGCAAGCCCCGCCCGTCGTCGCTCAGCCGGGCCAGCAGGGCATCTTGGAGCACCACACTATGGTTGGTAATGATAACGTTGGCTCTTTCCGCGGACCGCCGGCCGCGGTAGTAAAAGCAGTCATTGTAGTTCGGGCACAAGCGTCCCGGACAGACCGGAGGCGCGGAAACCTTCTGCCAGACCGAGGTGATCTCCCGCTGCTTCATTGGGAGGATGTTTCGGAATTCCGTCTCGATTCCAAGTTCGGCGTTCATCTGCAGCACGCCGACAAGGTCCGGCACATGCTCAAACATAGAAGTTAGACACGCGTACCGCTGCCGGCCGATCAGGAATGAAGTCTTAACCCGATGGAGATCGGGGACATTCTTAAACAGGCTTAGCGCGAAGGGTAGATCTTTGCGCCAGTACTGCTCGGCGAGCACGTTTGTATAGGTGGCGATTACTGTTCGCTTGCCTGAATGCAGCGCATGCGCGATTGCTGGAATCAGGGCGGCAAGTGACTTTCCTAACCCCGTTGGGGCTTCGATCGCGCCGGTGGACGGCCCTTCGATCATGTCGGAAATGAGCAGACCAAGTTGCCGCTGGTCGGGCCTTTCTACAAAGCCCGGGGTAGCTCGAAGCTGCTCAAATGCGGTTTCGACGAACCCCGAAACGGTAGACACAGTGATACATTTTAGCGTAAATCGGTTTCCGGCTCAACCGGAAGGTCGAAGAAGCGGACGGCATTGGCGGTGGTTTGCTCGGCGGCGGCTTCGGGGCTGACCTCCCAGATGCTGGCGAGCATAGAATTGACAAACTTTACGTATGCTGGCCGATTCGGCTTGCCTCGAAACGGCACTGGTGTCAGGTAGGGCGCGTCTGTTTCGACCAAGATCCGATCTTGTGGAAGCTTCCGGACGATCTGCCGAAGGCTTTCTGCATTTTTGTAGGTGAGTGGGCCATCGACTCCGAAATAGAAGTCGAGGGCTTGAGCTCGTTCGGCATCGCTTTCGTTCCCGGCGAAGCAGTGCAAAACACACGGCACTTTTGGCTGCTTGGATTCCAAGACTCCCAACAGATCTGAATAAGCCTCTCGGCAGTGAAACACGATCGGCAACTGATTTTGTTCTGCAAGGGCCAACTGCGCCTCGAGCGCCCAGAATTGCTCGTCGCGGCTGCCGTAATTCCAGTGATAATCCAGTCCGATTTCCCCAATCGCTTTCACTTTCGGGTGAGCGGCCAACGCCGCAAGTTCCGAAATCGTCTGCTCGGTGAAGTCAGAAGAATGATTTGGATGAACTCCGAGCGTTGCGTAAACCCCTTCAAACTCGTCAGCAATTTCAATTGCCCGTTTGCTCGAGGCCACATCGATGCCAATAACAACGAGGCCATCGACGCCATCCTGTTGAGCGAACCTTACTTCCGCCTCCAAATCGGGAAATGCTTCGTCCAGATTAAGGTGACAGTGAGTGTCTATGAGACGCACTAGGCAGACTCCGTAATGGGGAAGCCCAACATCCGCTCCGCTTCAATTTCCAAGCGTGAAATTTCCGCTTCGAGCTTGAGCCGGATTTCCTCCACTTCCTCGTCCGAGGCATCAGCCGGCACCGCCATTGGCTGCCCGAAGTTCATAATGCACTTGGCAAATGGATAGGGAACCATGTACCGATCCCAAGACTTGGCAAGGAATCGCGGCTTGGCCGAAACGCCGCATGGAACAAGCCAAGCTCCAGCTTTCTTCGCCATCAACATAATTCTGCCCTGGACCACTTTGCTCGGCCCACGCGGGCCGTCGGGCGTGATCGCCATTGTTTCGCCTTTCCTGAGTTCTCGGATGGACTCGATGAGCGCCCTTTCGCCTCCGCGACCGGTAGATCCGCGAATGACCTTAAACCCAAGGTTTTGAAAGACGTGGGTTTGGATGTCCCCATCTTTGGATTTGCTGATGATCACCCAAAATCCGCACCGTCGGAAGAAAATGCTGGCAATCATCGACCGGCCATGCCAGCCGCATAACACCTTGCCACCTTCCAATTTTTCTAGGGGCTCGTAATTCAGAACCTTGATTCGAAATGTTGAGCCGATTAGACGCACCAAGAAATACGCCAAGCGGCTGAAAATGATCGGACGAAAGTTGCGCCACCAACGTTTCACTGCACCCAACCCCGCTTTTTGGCCACTTCAACCGTCGGATGCAAAGGAAAGCGTTCGCAGAGTGACGTAAGTATTTCCGCGCTTCGCTTCTCATCATGGTCTCGCTCGAGTTCGGCCAGAGCCAACATTGCTTCTGGAACTCGGATGTCTTCGGAAGGCGATTCTATGACGCTCGTTAAAAGTGCTCGGGCGGCATTCGGTTGAACTTTCCGTAACTGGTCAGCCAATTGCGTGCGCTTTAGCGAGGAGAGCTTCTCGAGCGCCTTAAGCTCTTGTAGCCGAAGAACGGCCTCTCCCTGCTCCTCCGGTGGAACCACATTGAGGAGCTGCTTCAACGCTTCGGCTTCAGCATCCAAATGTGCAAGTTGGGCCTCGGCATTGGCCAGATCTCGCAGGGCGCGGGCATCCCGCGGGTGATCCCTAAGGTGTTGCCTGGCAGCCAATGCGGCAGCCGCCGGTCCTCGCTCATTCATCTGGTCCAAAACACGGTGGCCAAGCTTTTGGGCTCCGAGATCGGGGGCTCGAAAAAGGGCGCTTAGGATGAGGCCCGCCAGAAAGCCTCCGATGTGAGCCCAGAACGAAACTGTGGATGCATTTCCAATCGTCACGAAAGCGCCAACAAATTGGAGCGCCAGCCACACCAGAGTCACCAGGGCCACCGAAAGGCCAAGCTTTGGCGCGACCGGCACCCTAAGGTGCACATATCGGACGCTGTAATAAGC
>JAFAFM010000299.1 GCA_023423495.1 Armatimonadota bacterium | reverse complement strand
TCGTTTCCCTGTTCGTATCGTTCGTTGTCACCCCGATGCTCGCTTCCCGCTGGTATCGAAAGGGCGAAGACGTCGAGCACCCGACCGGTGGCTTCGCGGCATGGTTCGAGCGTGGGTTCGGCAAACTGGAAAACTTCTACCGCCGAGTTTTGGAATGGGCGTTGAACCACCGGTGGTTCGTGTTCATCCTTGGCAACGTCGTGCTGTTCGCCGTGTTTATGTTCATCGGCGGAAGCTTCGCTCCCAATATCGGAGCCGCAGTAGGGCAGACCGTTCCGATGGTTGCAATCGCCGTTTTGCTTGGCGTCGGCGTTTTCGGTCTCAACTATTGGCGACACGTTCAAAACCGTGCTGTGTCCCGCGTCTATTTCGGCATCGGAATTCTGGCAGCGCTCGCGATGCTTTTTGCACCGCTTCCGATGGGACTGGGCATCAAGCTTTTCCTTGCTCCTCTTGCGGGATTGTTTGTCGCGATGATCCTGATGGGAATTCCCGCGATCATCGCCAACCTCGTCTCCCCGAAGGCAAAGATGCGCTTGATCGCCAGTGGACTGGCCTTCGGCCTGATTTTCCCGGCTGCCGCGATCATTGGGAACCTGTATGCCGGCTGGAAGGGTGAAGCCGTCTTCAAGGGTGGATTTTTCCCTGAGAGCGATGGTGGCCAGGTCCAAGTCAGCATCCAACTGCCGCCTGGTTCAAGCTTGGAGCGAACCCAGCGGGTCGTCGAGCGGGTGGAGCAGGTGGTTTCAAAGCACCCTGATGCCAAGTTCGTTCGAAGCCAAGTTGGAACCTTAGGTGCCGGTGGCTTCGGAGATACCGGAAACCAGGGCTCTCAATACGCGCGTGTTTCGGTCACGCTCTACGACAAAAAGGCAATTATCGGCAACAAGAAGGGTGAGCGACTGAGAACCCGCTCGGACCAGATGATTGCGGCTGACCTCGTTCAGTCGATCGGGAGAATTCCCGGAGCGGTGGTCACGGTCTCGGCAAACAACGGCCAAGGCTTCGGCTCACCGATCCAGCTGTCCTTCGCATCGGACAACCGCAACCTTTCCATCGAGACTGCTGCCGCGATCAAGCGTCGGTTGGATTCCGGCGCGGTTAAAGGCGTCATCAACGCGGAGATTTCCTCCAAACCAGGCAAGCCCGAATTGAGGATCAAACCCGATCGAACACGACTGGCAAACTACGGAATGACAGTCGCGGACGTCGCGGGTGCGATGAGGCTCCTCTACGAAGGAGACGATACGACGAAGCTTCGCCTTAATGGTCGGGAATATCCGGTGCGAGTCATGCTGGACTTCGAAGCGCGTAACGATCCCTCCACGCTTGAAAAGCTCCCGATTAAGTTCTCGAATGGCAACCCGATCTACCTAAATTCGGTCGTGACGACGATCCCCGGGACGAGCCCGGACAAGATCGACCGTCGCAACCGTGAGGATGAAGTTCGGTTGACCGCTGACCTATTGCAGGGCTACGCACCTGGAACGGTGCAACTCGAGATCGATCAACTTATCGCCAAGGAGAAACTCGTGCCGGAAGGCGTCACCCTGAAGCCACTCGGCCAAGCCGACGCAACAAACCGGGAAATGGGCTACCTGCTGGGCGCGTTGGGCCTCGGCCTGATCCTGGTGTACATGCTTCTGGCTTCGCTCTACGACAACCTGCTCTACCCGCTGGTTATTCAGCTGGCACAACCACAGGCCTTTGTCGGAGCGCTCGTCGCGCTGATGATCACCAACAAGGGCCTCAACATCGTGGGCTTCATCGGACTCATTTGTCTGGTGGGTTTGGTGGGTAAGAACGCGATCTTGCTTGTCGACTACACGAACACGTTGAGGGCGAGAGGTAGGAATCGACATGATGCCTTGGTGGAAGCGGGTCCGACCCGTCTTCGGCCGATCATGATGACAACCTTGGCGTTGGTTCTTGGAATGCTGCCGGTCGCGTTGGCGATAGGGCGTGGTTCCGAGTTCCGGGAAACCATTGGAATCATCATCATAGGCGGCATTTCGCTTTCGACGATCCTGACTCTTGTGGTTATTCCTTGTTCCTACACAATCTTCGATGACGCATCCATTGCCTTGGGCAAAGCTCTTCGCCGAAAAGGCGACCCAGGCGAGGGTCCGCGTCACCGAACTCCTATTACAGCGGGCGAAAGCGAAACCGAAGTCGCCAGCGTATAGTCAACGGCCAAGGTGGTCGGCACTCGGCCACCTTGCCAAATTTCGAATCTGCCATTCTAACGCAAGATGAAACTCCTTCGCGATCCCAAGATCCTCCTAACCACGCTCTGCGGGGTCGCGCTGGTGCTGAGCTTCTTCAATTTTCATCCTTGGTTGCCCTACCTCAGCGTCCTTTTCGGTTCCTACTTCGCGCTGAAGTCGGCTTGGGGATCTCTGGTCGATCGCGAGATCGACGTGAATTTCCTGATGGTTCTTGCCGCGGCTGGAGCGGTGGCGGTTAGGCAACCCATCGATGCAGCGGCTTTGCTTTTCTTGTTCAGCCTAAGCAGCACCCTGGAATCTCTTGCGATGGCTCGCACGCGGTCGGCCATCGAAGGCTTGATCAAGCTTCGGCCGGATAAGGCAATTTTGGTCAGCGATAAGGGCGAAACGGCCGTCGCGGTTGAGGAGCTTGAGTTGGGCGACCGCATCAAAGTTCCACCCTTTGAACCGATCCCGGTCGATGGAATTATTCTCGAAGGCTCGAGCAGCATTGACCAGTCGGCCATGACGGGTGAGTCGGTTCCGGTGCATAAAGGTCCGGGCGAAAAGCTCATCGGCGGCACCCGGAATTTGGATAACTCCCTCATTCTGGAAGTTGGTTCGAGAGTTGGGGATAGCGCCCTGGACAAGATCGTTGCCTTGGTGCAAGACGCTCAGGATAACAAAGCAAGCGGCGAACGGATAAGTGCTTGGTTCGGGCAGAAATACACGTTCTTCGTGATCTTTGTATTCGTGGCTAGCCTGGCCGTTCGATTGTTTTTAGGCGAGCAGACGTCGTCCGCTCTCTACGCATCACTGACCCTTCTTGTAGCTCTAAGTCCCTGCGCAATGGTAATTTCAACTCCGGCTACAACCCTTAGCGCCCTGGCTTGGTGTGCTCGGAACGGAGTCTTGGTTCGTGGCGGAGAATTCATTGAGAAGGCGGGACGCATCGACGTTGTGGCGCTCGACAAAACGGGCACGTTAACACACGGAAAGCCCAAACTTGTGGAGATATGCGTGTGCGCCAAATCGATGTCAACGGTGGGCGCAGGGTCTAACGGATGCACGGATGAGGATTCCTGCTGGCACGGCGATGAGGGTCTTAGCCCGGTAGCGCAGCGCTTCCTTGCCTACGCCGCTTCCGCCGAGCAATACTCTGCGCATCCCATCGCCGAAGCGCTCCGAGAAGCGGCCCGAAGAAGCAATCTGAGTACGCCGTTGGCACAGGAGGAGACAGCCTTCCCGGGCTTGGGCGTTCGTGCCCGGATTGAGGGGCAGAGCGTCCTAGTTGGCCAGACGGAGTTTCTTGAAGACCAAGGAGTCAAAGTCGCACCACGGTTCAAGGAGCATGTGTCGGAATTCCAGCGCAAAGGAATGAGCGTCGCGCTCATTGCCATCGATGACGAAGTTGCGGCGCTGGGCTTTATGGACACACCACGCGCCGAAGCACGGGATTTCTTGGATCAGCTTAAGCATGAAGGCGTGAAAGAGATTTATCTCCTCAGCGGAGACAATCCCAAGACGGCAGCCGCAACCTCTCAATCTCTGGGAATCGATCGTTTCGAAGGTGGACTCATGCCTGCGGATAAGGCTGAACGAATTCAAAAGCTGACTTCCTCCGGGCAACATGTGATGATGGTCGGGGATGGGATTAACGATGCGCCGCCGATCACGGCCGCAACGATCGGAGTGGCCATGGGCGGGCTTGGCAGTGACATTGCTCTCAATGCAGCCGACGTCGTACTCATGCATGATCGTCTGGATCGGATTCCGCAACTGATGCAAATCGGCAGAAAGACAAATCGGATCATTCGAGCCAACCTCATCTTCGCGGTCGGGGTGATCGCCGTCCTTACGGTTTTCTCGCTGTTTGGGAAGCTTCCTTTGCCACTTGCAGTCCTCGGCCACGAGGGCTCGACAGTTCTTGTTATCCTCAACGGAATGCGCCTCCTCCGAGGACCCTAGAAAAACTGGTAAGCCGTTACCAGGACTCAGGAACAAAGCTCACTCGCCCCTTGTTGTAGGAGATTGTGATCGTGACTTGTACTGCTGGTGAGAAAGGGCTGCTGGCAAAGGCCGCAGGTACACTCGCCCGACCCATGCTCTTTGGCCGCCGCAACCAACGCGAGGCGTTTGAAAGGCAGGCGGAAAAGGTTTTCCCCGCAATCCTCGGCACCGCCCTGCGGTTGACGCGTTCCCGCGAAGAGGCGGAAGATCTCGCAATGGAGGCTATGGTGCGTGCCTACGAGGCATTCGAGCGATTCGACGGTTCCAACTTCAAAGCATGGATGTTACGGATCGTCACAAACCTGTACATAAACCGTTACCGCCAAAAGCAACGCGGCCCGCAGTTGGGCTCGTTGGAGGATGAAGGGGTTCTGGAACCTATGGGAAGCGAGGAAGAGCATCCGGATCGGTTCCTGTTCGACAATATGGTCGGCTCGGAAGTGGAGCGAGCTTTAGCTCAAGTTCCTGAGGACTTCCGAACCGCCGTTATCCTTAGCGACATCGAGGGCTTGAGTTATCAGGAGATCGCCGACGCAACCAGCGTTCCCATTGGAACTGTCAGAAGCCGGATAGCCCGGGGAAGATCGATTCTTCGTCGCCTCCTCAGCGAGTACGCAGTCAAAGAAGGAATTATCAAACAAGGGGCGGACGAATGATCGATCGACAGGATCTCCATGCTATGGCCGACGGGGAACTCTCTCCGCAAGAACTGGCCGAGCTTCAGGAGGAGCTAAATTCCGACCCCACCGCAAGTGCAGAGTATCAATCGATTTTGCAAATGAAGGCGGCCTTACAGGGCATGCGAAGCGAAGCAGAAAACACCGATTCGCTTTGGTCGGAGTGCCGAGACCGTTTTGATGAGATCGACCGTACGCGTCGTGTGGAGAGCTTTGTTGGGAAGTACGCCTGGGGGATTTGTGGCGTCTTCTTCTTGGCGATTGCCATGGGTGGGTTCTTCAACCGCGCCAACATCAAGCCGGTCAAACCGGCCGACGTGCCAAGCTATGTGGCTGGAATCACGCCGGTGCCAGTTTCCAAGAACCAAAAGCAGGAAGTCCTCGATCCCGTTCTGAAGCAAGTCTTGGGCGATTCGTTTGAGAATCGGCCTTCAAAAATGCAGATAACGGCGATCGGTGGTAACCGCATTCCGGGCCGAAGATCTACTTTCGTTCAGCTCTCGGACGCTTTCGGGGACGTCGCGGTGGTTGCTCTCCATGACTTGGCGCGCATCGAGGGTCTGTATAACTATGAGGCGGATCCGAGCTTTAAGTGCACGCGTTTCGATGGAGTGAATGCACTGTTTTGGACCCGCGAAGACGGCGTTATCTGCATGGCGCTTGGCCAACGCAGCTACGACGAGCTTTACCAAATCGTGCACGGAATGTGTCCCAGCCAATAATTTTGGCTCGCTAGTCCCAATTTAGTCCTACATTTCTATATATATAGAAATATGTGATAGCATATCCGCATGGACCATAAGGAAACCGCCCGCATGTTCAAGGCCTTGGGCGATCCAACTCGGCTCAGCATCTTCAATTTCCTTCGCTCCTGCTGTTGCGCAACGGTAGAGAATGACGGTGAGGTGCAAGCTTTCGAGGGGCCAACCATCAGCGAGGTCTGTGGACACGTTACCGGCGACAAGAAGATCACGACTTCCATGAGCTTCCATCTTAAAGAGCTTCGAAACGCGGGGCTCATCGAAACTGAGAAGCGAGGAAAGAATGTATGTTGCTGCGTCAATCGTGACGCGCTAAAGGCGTTGTCTGTCTACCTCGAGGATAGTCAAGAAACGGAAACCAACTGCTGTTGAGGAGACAACAATGTCAAACGAAAATTTAATCGAAAGAAACGATGTTCGCGAACTGGTTCGCGAGAAGTACGGCGAGGCTGCGCTTCGGGTCTTAGCCGGAAAGAGCGGCCCTTGCTGTTCTTCAGGGACCGAAAACGCCGAGGTGTGTTGCGGTGAATCTAAGACGGAAGAGGGCTGCTGCACGAATAGCAAAGATCCGATCACGAGCGACCTTTACTCTGAGGTCGAAGCTTCCGAGATTCCGGAAACCGCCATTCTTGCTTCCCTGGGCTGCGGAAATCCAACCGCATTGGCTCAACTCAATCCAGGCGAGGTCGTGCTCGATCTCGGAAGTGGTGGAGGAATCGACGTTCTTCTCTCCGCGAGGAGAGTCGGACCAACGGGGTTCGCTTACGGACTGGATATGACCGACGAAATGCTCGAGTTGGCGGAAAAGAACCGGGCTGAAGCAGGCGCGGAAAACGTGAAGTTTCTTAAGGGGCACATCGAGGATATCCCTCTGCCGAATAACACCGTCGATGTCGTGATCAGCAACTGTGTAATCAACCTGAGCGCAGACAAGGATCGCGTCTTGCAAGAAGCGTTTCGCGTGCTTAAACCGGGCGGCCGCTTCGCTGTTTCGGACGTGGTGGTGGATGGAGAACTACCATCTGCGGTCAGAAAAGACATGGAATTGTATGTAGGTTGTGTCGCGGGAGCTTTGGATAAATCCGACTATCTGGAGAAGCTGACTCATGCAGGCTTCAAAAGTGTCAGCATCGAACCGACACGACGCTACGAATTCTCGACGCTTGAAGGAAGCTGGGCCCCGAAAGGAGTGCAGGGCATGACTCAAGAGGAGAAGGAGTCGCTCGATGGCAAGATCTTCAGTGGGTTCGTTCGAGCGGTGAAGCCGCTCTGAAATCACTTGGTTTCCCGGTCCTTCTCAGGGCTGGGAAACCACAAAGTGCTAAGCGGTACTAAAGGAAATGGCAGGGGCGACAGGATTCGAACCCGCGACCTAAGGTTTTGGAGACCTTCGCTCTACCAACTGAGCTACACCCCTGCGGGACCCCAAATGATACCGTTTTCAAGCTTTCGGGAGCAATGCACGTCCCGAAATTGTCTAGCTTTAGCGTATGACGATAAGCCAGAATGAACCTATGCGCCGAGTGTGCTTGCTCTCCCTCCTCCTTGCCTTGGTTGTTGGTGGCTGTCAACCTGGACAAGAAGAAATCAACTTCACTCCTCGGCCCAAGACTTATTCCACCGTCGCCAGTTTAAGCCCCGGCAGTTCAGAGATCGTCGGGTCACTTGCCTACGCGGCCAAGCTTGTGGGCAGAACGGCAGCCTGCAACTTCCCTCCGAACGTCAAGAACGCTCCAGTGGTGGCCCAAGTCAAACCCGACTACGAAAAGTTGAAAGCGGCGAGTCCTGGTCTCGTGATCTACGAAACCTCGCTCTATTCCGAACAGGACATCGCCCAAATCAAGGCTTTGGGCGCCGATACCTTTCAATTCAAAGCCAAAACGATCAAAGACTTCACCAAAGAAATTCGTGAGTTCGGAAAGCTGATGGCGGTAGAGACCGAAGCCTCGAATTATGCCGACAAGATCGAGAACGAGGAGAAAGCGGCGCTGGCGGCTGCGCCCTCGCCGCCACCAACGATTGCCTTGATTATGCCGGGAAGCGGCGGTGAGCATTACATCGCGGGGACACAGAGCTTCCAGGCCGATGTGGTCCGAGCGTCGGGTGGGAAACCGGTTGGTCCGGCGCAGGATCGCTACGTGCCGATCAACGCGGAGGCGCTTATCAAATTGAATCCAGACATCATCATCACCGCCGGGAATCCAACGCCGCTGGTTGACGACCCGCGACTCGCGTCGCTACCGGCCATCGCGAAGGTTAAAGTGAGGGGCATTAACATCGACCTGGCTACGCGAATGGGCTTCCGGGTCGATCAGGAGATCAATCGGTTGGCGCGGGCAATCGCTGATGTACAGGAAGGCAAATAATGGCTAAGGCCGAAGTTGGAGTTTTCGGGGGGTCCGGGTTCTATAGCCTCCTGGAGGATGTGCGCGAGGTCAAGGTCGACACGCCTTACGGTTCGCCAAGCGATTCCGTCTTCTTGGCGAAGGTGAAGGGTCGTAACGTGGCCTTCTTGCCCCGGCATGGCCGCCACCACACGCTCCCTCCGCACATGATCAACTACCGGGCCAACGTGTGGGCGATGCGATCCTTGGGAGTCCAGGCGATCATCAGTCCGTGTGCCGCCGGATCTCTCCAAAAGCACGTCGAACCATTCCATTTTGTGGTTTGCGACCAGTTCGTAGATCGGACCAATGGTCGCAAAGACACCTTCTATGATGGCCCGATCGTGACTCATATCTCTCCTGCCGAGACATACGATCCCCTACTTCGAAAGCTCGCGATCGAGACAATTCGGGAGCACGGAATCACCTGCCACGAGACTGGAACCGTGGTTGTAATTCAGGGCCCGAGGTTCAGCACAAAGTCCGAAAGCAAGTGGTTTCACGACGCGGGCTGGGAGGTCATTAACATGACCCAATATCCCGAGGCCTATCTTTGTCGAGAACTGGGCATGGGGGTCGTGAATATCTCGCTCATCACCGACTACGACAGCGGCGTCCACGCAGGTACAGAAGCTGTCAACGCGCATGACGTTTTGGAGGTTTTCAAAGCCAATTCCGAGCGGATCAAGAAGGTTGTGCTCGACCTGATCGGTAAGCTGCCGGAGGACCTTTCCGTCGTCCAACCAAAGGAAGCGCTGCAATTCAGCCGAGGCGATGGTCATGCCATGAGCGACGACGACATCCGTCTTTTCGAGTTACTTTAACTATGATGCTCCTTTCCGCCCTGGCGGCGATTTCATCGATTGCAGTCCAGAGCGGGACCGTGGTGCTCGCGAACCGCGTCATTCCCATCAACTATCCAGCGACCGGTGTGGTGCAAGTGCCGCCGGAAGTCAAAGAATGGGATGGCTTTAAGGCCGCCAATGCCGCGAATGCAGACTGGCCGGCCCTGTTTAAAGCGCCAGGAGATTGGGAGCCAGTGCTGTCTAAGCTTGGGTTGCTTGGTCCGCCTGCGCCAGATGCGAAACCATGGCGCGTGAAGGTCTTTATTCTCCCTCAAACGGATTACGTTACAGGCGGCGTTTCGTATCCCAATTTTGGTAGCGGTACGCCACAAGATCCGACTCCCATCCAGCAGTCTCGCTTTCGAATGACCGGCGAGCAGGTCGACTCGGTGCTCCGGTCGCTGGCAAGACTTCCCGGTTACATCCGGGCTGCAACCAACGGAGTGGCGAATATCGCCTTTGATGTGTCCATCGAGACCGAGCGCGTGTACATTCCAGGACGGAACGGTTCGCGGGAATTCTTCACTGATTACGTTGCCAGCAGAACGAACGATGGCAGGTTTGTAGCTGAAGATAAGGTGTACCGAGGCCCTTATGCAGCTACTCTCGTAATAACGGGCGACCCTCGCCTCGATGGTCCCCTCCTCCCGGCCGCCAGGGTCGTATCCATTGCCGATGGAATTCAGGAAAAGGATGGGTTTGGAGCGGACGATACGCTCCTGGCCGCCCTTGGGTACGCCATCTACGATCGCTGGCCAGAACGGAATGTCTTCACGCCCTCAAGGGGCGCTTCGGCCTCGATGTGGGTCCCCCAGTGGGACAGCCTGTTTCCGGAAGTTGTGTGGAAGACCCTGCCCTCGACTGAGGAACTGACTCTCGAGCAGATGCAGGCACTTTATCGGGCCGCTCCTGAAGTCTTGTCTAGCACCGGATCAATCCTGCCTTTTCCGGCTCGCCTCGCCCCGATCTCCGACAACGTAGAAGTCACGATTGCGAATGATCCGGACCGAGGAAAGGTGCTGCGGTACGCGGAGAAGTCCGCCAGCCGATACGGCGGATTTGCCCTCCCTTACAAAGCGGTGGATGTGACGAAGACGCCGTTTGCCAGATTCTGGGTCAAGTCGGCCAGCTCAGATCCCCTGTACTTCGGAATCCAGCGCTCCAATAAGGGAAGCTTCACGTACACCCTGCCAATTCCTTACCTTCGCGACAACACTTGGAAACAGGTGGTTATCGATTTGCGAACGGGAGATCCGCCGAATCGTAGCCTCGCCACGGGCGAATTCTCCATCGGGGCTGGCGGTCAGACGCCACGCCAACAG
>JAFAFM010000279.1 GCA_023423495.1 Armatimonadota bacterium | reverse complement strand
GGCAAATTCACCGCGAAAGTCTCCGTCATCGTGAAGCAAGTTTTGCCGAATGGCGCGATGCTCGTAGAGGGGACCCGCCAAATCAAGATTAACCGGGAAGAACAGACGATCACCTTCACAGGCTTGGTCCGGGAAGACGACGTCAGGGCCGACAACACCGTCCTTAGCGAGCGCGTTGCGGAAGCTCGTATCACCAATCTCGGCAAGGGTCTGGCCGCTGACCGCCAGCGCCGAGGAATCATCACGAGGATTTTGGACTGGCTGTTCTAGGAGAAGAATCATGACTTTCAAGATAATCACGGTCGCGACAATCTTCAGCCTAACCCTCATCGCCGGGGCCCAAGGCCAACCTGCCGGCAAGCAGGGGGAAACCAAGGCCACCAAACCGGCTGAGGTGAACAAAGAGGATATCGCTAACAAGCAGCAGCGAATCATCGATGGCGAGTTGAATGGAATTGCCGTGCGGCTCAAGGATATTGCCCGCTTTCGCGGGATCAGGGCTCAACAGCTCCGAGGCATCGGCTTGGTTACCGGCTTGGCCGGTACGGGAGACTCTAAGAAGTCGGTCATTACGCGAGAACTCTTCGCCAACTATTTCCGCGACATGGGAATCAAGGTCGAGCCGAAAGAGGTCGATAACAAGAACGTCGCGGCGGTGATGATCACGGCAGAACTTCCGCCGTTCGCCACCAGCGGACAGTATCTCGACATCAATGTGGAAACGATCGGCGACGCTAAGAGCCTCGTCGGGGGCACGTTGGTCCAGTCGTTCATGTACCTCGTGGGCGACAAAGAGACCGTCTATGCGGCTGCACAGGGACAAGTCACGGTCGGTGGCTACGACGTAAGCGCAGGGGGAAGTTCATCTTCGAAGGGCCACGTCACTGCTGGCACGATCCCGAGTGGAGCGATTGTCGAGAAATCCCTGCCCGCAAAGTTTGTGTTCGACAACCGGATGTACCTGGACCTCGATGATCCCGACATCACAACCGCCCAACGTGTCGTGGACGAGCTTAAGGCGGCTTATCCGCAATTCCTAGCTCACGCGGAAAACGCGGGAACGATCTCCATGACGTTGCCGACCGGAATGTCTCCTGTACAAGCAATGAGCATGGTCGAGACAGTCAAGGTTATGAGCGACGCCCAAGCCACAATCGTGATCGACGAGAAGACCGGGACGATCGTCTTTGGTGCCAATGTAAAAGTTGGTCCCGCGGCCATCGCCCAGGGAAGCCTCAACGTCCGGATCGACACGATCTTCGATGTCAGCCAGCCGAACCCTTTTTCAAAGGGGCAAACGGTAATTGTCCCCAACTCCAATATCACCGTCGACGAGAAGAATGCCCAAGTGGCAACCTTGGCTCCCAACACCACGGTCCAGGATCTCGCAAAGATGTTCCAAGCGCTTCAATTGAAGCCAAAAGACATCATTTCCATCCTGCGGGCCCTGCGTACCCAGGGAGCCCTCAAGGCAAGGATCATCTCGCAATGAGCATAGATTTTCAGAACATTGGTCGGGCGGTTCAGATCGGCTCCAAAGCTGAGGTTGAGCTTCAGAAACTCAAGAAGGCTACCGACGGGTTCGAAGCCATTTTCCTGAAGAAGCTGTTCAGCCAAATGCGCTCAACAGTCAAGGAGACGCAGTTTGGCCAATCGTTCGGGAAGGAGATTTACAACGATATGTTTGATGAAGCAATGGCGAACGCCGCCGCGAAATCCAACGCTCTGGGCATGGGAGATCTGCTTTACAAGCAGTTTGCCCCGCGAGTAGTGGAGCGAATCACAAGTCAGGAAATTCGGAGGAATAAATGAGAACAAGAGAACTTCAACAGTTATGGTGGGACTGGCTCGGCACATCTGAGCGGCTCCTGCGATCGATGTATGAGCAGACTGCAGCCCTCACGCTGCGAGATGTTGCCCGAGTGGAACGCATTCAACCCGAGCTCGACCAGCATATGGCCAAGCTTCGAGAGTTGGACATTCAGGCTGTGACGCTCGCCAAAAAGCTGGCCGAAGAGTTTGGGGTCGAACCCAGCCTTCGAGGCTTGGTAAGCGTGCTTGAAAAAGCCGAAGCACAGAACCTGCAGGGTCTTGGTAACCGCGTAACGGTCGCAGCTCGAAATGTCCAACACGTGCTCGAAAAAAACCGGCAACTCATCGAGAATGAGATGACCTACATCAATGGCTCGATGACCTTGGTGGCCAAGGCGGCGGTCCAAGCTGCAGGTCCTTTCTCAGGCACTCAAGCCGAATCCATTTTGGTGGACCAGGCCGCCTGATCGGAGACTGACTATGGCAGGAACTTTTCACGGCATCAACATGGCTTCGAATGCTCTACGGGCATTCCAGCGAGCCCTGGATGTCACTGGGCACAACATCTCCAATGTCAACACCGTTGGATACACCCGCCAGACGATTGAGTTCAAGCAAAACGATCCCAATCGATTCTGGAGCGCTGGCACGCACTCACTGGGCAACGGAATGTCCGTTTCGTCGGTGAATCGAATTCGGGACGCGTTCTTGGAGCAGCGACGCCTTCAAGCCACCGGTGACACCGGAAAGTTTCTCGAAATGGCGGACAGCCTTCGGAACATCGAAGGACTCTTTCTAGAGCCGGGCGGAAGCGGAATTGCGGATGCAATGGACAAGTTCTTTAATGCTTGGTCAGCATTGGCATCCAATCCAAATGAGCCGGGAACTCGGATGCAGGTCCAACAAGCTGGCGAAACGCTCGCCATGAGAGTCCGAACAACGTATCAGGCATTGTCCGACCACCTCAGCTTCGCCGAAACTTCAGTCACGTCCACCCTGCAGCAGGTTCAGAATCTGTCAGATCAAATTGCCGACTTGAACGGGCAAATCCGGCAAAAGCAGGCCGAGGGCATGAGACCCAATGATCTTCAAGATCTTCGGGATCAGGCCATACGTGACTTGGGCCAACTGGTGGACATCCACACGTACGAGCAGCCGGATGGCACGGTCAATGTGTTCATGAATCAGTTGACGCTGGTGGACAGCGCTGGCGCGATTCCAACGCCGATGACTTTCGATACAGCGGCCAATACGATTTCCGATGGCTCTGGCACGTTCGACGTTCGAAGCGGAAAACTTCGTGCGCTCTTCGAGACCGCTGAGCAGATCAAGATCTATCAGTCAAGTCTGGACGACCTGGCAAATAACCTTCGCACGCAGGTCAACACCGTCCATGCCACCGGTACCAACCCGCTGGGAGCCACCGGCGTTGGATTCTTTAACGACTCCGTTCCACAGTCGGGAGCGATCGACTTTGCCCTCGACCCGGCGGTCGCCGCAGATCCAAGAGCGATCGCGAGCAGCGTTTCGGGTGCTCCAGGCGACGGCGGCTTGGCATTGGCTTTAAGTCGACTACGGGATCAGGCCCAAGCCGCACTCGGGAATCGGACCTTCTCCAGCTTCTTCCAAGACATGGTAGGGGACATTGGCCGGCGGGCCGAGTATTGGACGGCCCAAGTCAATACGCAAGCAGCGATGAACGAGCAGATCGAGGCTCAGATTCAGGCCGTGAGCGGCGTTTCGCTCGATGATGAGATGGCCAATATGCTGCGGTTCCAAAGAAGCTATCAAGCTGCCGCCAAAGCACTCACCATTTTCGATCAAACAACCGAAGATTTACTAAACATGATTCGTCGCTAAGGTCGATCCATGAGAATCAGCACTGCCTACCAATTTGAAACTTACGCCGGAGACATCCGATTGGCCAACGATCGCTTGGCCAAAGCCGGAAAGCAGGTAAGCACGGGTAAGCAACTTCTCAAACCGAGCGATAACCCGTTAGGCTCGACCAGAACGCTAACCCTGAGGAGCTATCGGGCGGCCACCGATCAGTACGAGAGCAATATAACATCTGCGAAGGGCATTCTGGGCTATAGCGAAGAAGCGCTTTCCAGTCTCCACAATGGAATCAAACGAGCCTACACGTTGGCGGTACAGGGTGCGAACACATCCACAGACCAAGCGGGCAGGAACGCGATGGCTCAAGAGATTTCCGATATTCAAGCCCGCCTCGTGCAAATCGGAAACTCTCGGGGCCCATCGGGGCAATACATCTTCGCTGGCCAAGACAATGGATCTGCTCCATACAGTGCCTCCGGCTCTGGCATCACCTTTTCCGGTGACACCAATCCGGTTTTAGTGGAAGCCAGTCCTTCCGAGACTATCCAAGTCAATACAATTTCCGAACCTCTGTTCTCGAACATCTATAACTCGCTGGAAACCCTTAAGAACAACCTTTTGGGTGGAAATGTGGGGGCGATTAGCGGGACCAGCATCAACGATATGCAAGCTGCCCTGAACTCCATCAGCTCTGAGCGCGGCGCCGTTGGCGTCAAACTTCGGCAGGTTCAGGACTATAGCGAACAGTACACCAGGAGGGTGGACGACCTAACCGCGGGGATATCAGACATAGAGGATGTCGATGTCACCACAGCGATCATGAACTACCAATTGGCGCAGACCGCGTATGAAGCGGCTCTGAGGGTAGCCAGTCAGGGCTACCAACTAAGCCTGATGGACTTCATACAAGGTTAAACATCCTAATGACTATAGCGAATACTAGATTTGGCGAAGTTGAATACTCTGCCGACGACATCATCACTTTTTCCGACGGCCTAATCGGATTTCCTGGCGAGAAGAAGTTCCTACTCTTAAACCATAAGCCGAACACGCCGTTCCGCTGGTTGCAAAACTTGGAAGAACCCTCGTTGTCCTTCCTAGTAGCGTTTCCAGAATTACTCGTTCCCGGTTACACACCCGAGATCGAAGACGCGCACGCGAAAGAACTCGAATTGACGGAAGAAACTCCGAAGTTGTTGCTCAGCACGGTGTCTATCCCCCCCGGAAAACCCGACGAGATGACCACAAATTTGCTGGGTCCGATCATTATTAACGGCGCAACCATGAAAGCAAAACAGGTGATCTTGACGGACGAAGCGTATACTGTTAAACACCGGGTATTCGCGATAACCGAACGCGCAGCGGAAAAGGTAGCAGCCTAACAGACTTGCATCATTTTTCGTGACCGGCCACGGAGGGCTTGTCGAGCATGTTGGTGCTCACTCGAAAACTACATCAGAGCATCGTAATCGGAGATCAAATTGAAGTTGTCGTACTTGAGGTGCGCGGCGAGCAAGTGCGTCTTGGCATCAAGGCGCCCAAGGACGTGAGCGTTCACCGCAAAGAGATCTACGAGCAGATTCAAGAGGAGAACAAGGGCGCGGCCAATGTCCGGTTGGAGGATATTCCTGAGGAGTAGGCCGCGCGATGAATCTCCGCGAGCGTTATCGGCCCATAGCACTGGCTTCGAATATGCTGCTTATCAGCAGCTTCGGGGTTCTGGCGATCCTGCTCTTAAAGAGTCAGGCCCTAGTGCTGATCAACAT
>JAFAFM010000213.1 GCA_023423495.1 Armatimonadota bacterium | reverse complement strand
GCTACGACGGGCGTGAAAGGGTTGGAGGCAATTGTTCCCGTTGCTCCAAACACCTCGTACTACCACTACTACCGATCGAACGGCCTCGACCGACATCCGGGCGGATGGCTAGGCGAAGATATCGATTCGCTCTACGACTTCATCAATAGCGGGGATCCGGCTCGCCGAGAGCGGGGCGATCGCCTGTATCGCAATGGAGAATTCGTCAAATTTCGGGATCGATTGACGGGCGACTACAACGCCTTCTGGGCATCCAGAGATCTAATGCCGCACGTTAAGAACATTCGGGCTGCAGTTTTGATGGCCCATGCCTTCAACGACTGGAACGTGGTGCCTGAGCACAGTGTGCGCATCAGTCAGGCGCTGAAGGGTCGGGTGCCTTTGGTCCAATATTTCCATCAAGGTGGACACGGTGGAGATCCACCCCTCGGCTTGGTCAATCGCTGGTTCAGCAGATTCCTTTACGGAGTTCAAAATGGAGTGGAGAATGGGCCGAAAGCGTTCATCGTAAGGGAGAGGCAGCCTGGCGCGCCACGAGGGCAAACCGAACCGACCGCTTACCCGGACTATCCGAATCCAGCAGCAGCGGCGGTAACCCTGTATCCGATGGCAGGGGGAAACAAAGTTGGTGAGTTGGTGTTTAAGAAGGGCCGCAGCCAAGGGCGCGAGGAATTAACGGACGATGTTGCCTTCAGCGCTCCAGCATTGGCCGCGGCGACTGAATCTCCCAACCGTCTTCTCTATGCAACGAATGAGCTCACAAGCCCGCTGCACATTTCGGGCATACCCAGAGTCAAGCTTCGCCTAGCTTCCTCAGCCAAGGCGGCCAACCTATCCGTTTACCTTGTGCAGCTTCCTTGGACACAGGGCCCGATCGGAACCTCCAACCTCATCACCAGAGGCTGGGCAGACCCACAAAACTGGAAAGCCCTCACCAAGGGCGGAAACTTTGCCTCCATGCAAAAAGGCGAACCCCTCAAGCCAGGAGAGTTTGTGAATCTGATTTTTGATTTGCAGCCGGACGATCAGATCATTCCGGCCGGAAAGCGCATCGGACTGATGATCTTGTCCAGCGACCGCGACTTCACCATCTGGCCGAAAGCAGGCACGAAGCTGACGATCGACCTGGACGCCACGGAAATCAGCATTCCGGTGGTGGGCGGCCAGAAGGGCTGGCAAGCGGGCTTTAAGAAAGCAAGTTAAACCGCCGCTTCTTGACGACTCACCATTTCGTTGACCCACACGGGCACATAAGGAATGGTGCATCCCTTGGAGACCGGCCAGTCTTTGTAAAGTCCGATCTGCTCTCCGATCGCTAACGCCCTTTCCCGGAGTTCGGGATGGTGGATGCCAATGTTCCCGAGGGTGAAGTTCATGGTCCACTGAGCGGCTTCTGAAGCAGTCGCCATCTCCTTTTCGATCCTGTCGAGTAGTGCGTTGAGGTCTAGCCCACTTTCATCTTTGGGAATGCGGTCTGCCGTTAAACCCCAGCCCGCTCTGCTGAGCCAAGGATGGTCGGACTCCATCCAGCTCTGCCGCATTGCTTCTCGATCTGGATGCACTTTGAGGACGTGCGTGCTCATCCACTCGGCCAATTGGCCAAAGTTGATATCCCGAACCATGTTCTCTACCTGATCACGCGTGAGGGCCTTTGGCTTCAAGATCAAGAGGGCGAGAAGCCGGGCTTCCAAGTTGCCGGTGTTCCATAGTTCCTGAGCCAAATCTGGATCAGACTTGATCTCCTTGGCCAGGATTCGAATGTCGCCCGTCTTAACTCCGAAGTGATTGTCGCCCGCCCCTCTGCGAGTGTTCATGTTTCGAATCTGCTCTACGCCCATGCTCTCCAGCCTGGACATGGTTTCGGCCAGTGTCATTCTTGGCAGATTAGCATGCACTGGCCTGGCACTTACCACTCAGACATTCGATTTATCCGAGGGATAGGAAAGGGCATAGATAAGAAACTTAACAAAATGACAAGAGAATTGTCTCGACTTAAAAACCTCAGAGCTAAGCTGAGTCGACAGGAACAAAACTTCTATGACGAAATACAAAGTTGGCTATTTCGTTGGCAGCCTTTCGAGCACATCTATCAATCGCAAGCTCGCCAATGCCGTCATCCGGCTTGCGCCGGAAAGCTTGGAATTTGAGGAGATACCAATAAAAGGCCTTCCGCTTTACAGCAGTGACTTCGATGGCGATTACCCTCCGGAGGGCCAAGCGCTGAAAGATGCCGTTGCCCGTTCTCATGCGATTCTATTCGTGACACCCGAATACAACCGATCCATTCCCGGCGGGTTGAAGAACGCGATCGACTGGGGAAGCCGCCCTTGGGGAAAGAACTCCTTTGCCCGAAAGCCTTCGGCGGTCATCGGGACGTCTCCAGGTTCGATCGGGACAGCCGTCGCCCAGCAGAGCCTGCGTAGTGTCCTCAGCTTTCTGAACGCTCCTCAGATGAATTCTCCTGAGGCCTATATCCAGTTCAAGCCCGACCTCATCTCCGACGATGGAACAGTAAGCGATCCTTCCACGGAGGAGTTCTTGAAGAGCTACATCGAAGCCTTTCATGACTTCATTGTCAAAGTACTTACCGTGCTTCCGCATGAAGGTTCGTAAGGAGAAAACCCATGACAGCGACCGAAGAACGAAACATGCAACTGATGTCCACGCTCGATGAAGCCTGGAATGCACAAGACACGGTGGTGTTTAGGGAGAGACATAAGCCAGATGTGATCGTACGATGGCCCGGCAAGCCTGAACCGACCGTTGGCATCGAAGACCATACACAGGAATCCATTGAGTTCTGGCAGACATTTCCGGATCAACGACTTTCCCTGCCGTATAAAGTGCTGTTTGCCTCGGGCGAGTGGACATGTTCCATCGCGCGATTCCAAGGCACGATGAAGGGGCCGATGAAAATGGGCGACGGGACCGAGATTCCGCCGACTGGAAAGTCGTTTGATATCGATTTCTGCACTGTCGCTAAGTGGGACAATGGCCAGATAGTTGAAGAGAACCTGATGTACGACCTTGTAACCTTCATGAAGCAGATCGGTCTGAACGAATAGCCGAGGGAGGATTTGGGCTCATGGAAACAACATTCAAGGATAGGGTAACGCTGGTGACCGGAGGCGGTTCTGGCCTTGGGGAAGCCATCGGGAAACAGATGGCGTCCAAGGGCAGCAAGGTTGTGCTCACGGACATCAAGCTCGAGGCAGCCGAACGCGTCGCCAAAGAGATTGCAGATGCCGGTGGTGTTGCAAGTGCGTTTCGTCAGGACACCGCCAAACCGGAAGACTCAGAAAGTGCCGTCCGCTTTGCTGTAGAAACGTACGGAGCGCTGCACTATGCGGTAAACAATGCCGGGATTGGAGGAGCCAATGCGCCGGCGGGCGAAACCAACTTAGCGGATTGGAATCGCGTGATCGACATCAATTTGAACGGCGTTCTGTACGGTATGCGCTACCAAATCCCCGCAATGCTTGAAGCTGGCGCTAACAACTGTGCCATCGTGAACATGGCTTCGATCCATGGAACCGTTGCCGCGATCGGAAACGGCGCCTATACGGCCGCAAAACACGGCGTAGTGGGCCTTACCAAAAATGCCGCCGCGGAGTACGGTCCGCATGGTCTCCGGATCAACTGCGTCGGCCCCGCGTATATCGAAACTCCGTTGCTGGCCGACTTGCCAAAGGATTTCCACAAGGAGTTAATCCGTCGACACCCACTTGGGAGATTGGGGAAGCCTGAGGAAGTGGCGCCGCTCATGTGCTTCCTCTTGTCGGATGAAGCATCCTTCATCACCGGAGGCTACTACTTGATCGACGGTGGATACACGGCAATCTAACCCGGCATAGCCAAATCCCTTAGAAGGTGCCGGGTCTCGGCGGATCCCACCGGTCGCTGTGCTCCAATGGATTCCAGCACCGGTGCAAAATGTTCGCACGCCTGGCCACCCACGATAATCGTCATCGCCGGCCCAACTAGTTCTCGAAGTCGCTGAAGCTCGGACGCCGTTTAAAGCTGGTTTTCGGCAAGCGTTAGACTGAGAGCAATCGCCCTTGCTTCGCTTTGTTTGGCAGCTGCAGCTATCTCTTCAGACGGCATATTTGGTCCCAAGTACAAGGTTCTCCAGCCATCGGCGGCGGCCAGAAGCGCGGTCATCAAGGCCCCCAGCTCATGATGCTGGTTCCGGGGGGTTGTGGCCAGGAGCAAGGGGGCACCTTCGGACGCTAAGATTCGGGATCGTTGCTCGTCGAGGATGTTGCGAAAAACGGCCGTCGAAAGATGCTCGGCCGCGATGCTTAGATTCCCGGCTCTCCATTCATCGCCGATGGCTCTCATCAGCGGTGTAAACACAACTTCGACAAAGTCAGCTGCACCAATTTGGGTTGCCGCTCGGCGAAGGTAGCTATCCAACCGCCTTGCGTCCAATTGCTTCGCGGCCGTCAGACATTCGTTCAACAGTTCTGCCGGGGGAATCCCAACTCTCGGTTCTTGAGGCGCAGAGTCGGAAAGCCTAGCTTCCTCACCCAGCATCTGCCGAATGTCTCCCTCGTCGACATTGGCAATTCGAGCAATCGAGTGTCCTCTTTCCGTCGCCGCTCGAAGAAGTTTGAGTCGCTCGACGTCAGCATCGGTGTAAAACCTGCGATTCGTCTCTGATCGGTTGGGCGT
>JAFAFM010000172.1 GCA_023423495.1 Armatimonadota bacterium | reverse complement strand
CGCTACCGGTAGGTTGAAGGACATGCATTCCAAGCGCGCCCCTCGAAAATTAAATCCCTAGGATTCCGCAATAATCTGCCGACAATCTAAAGCATGGCAACGGTAAGGCTTGGGATTCTCGGGGAAGAGCTAAGCGGATCGGCGGGAAACACCACGTTTGTCCGCACGCCGTACGGCACGGTGGTTCGAAACCGCACAACTCCACGCAACCCGCGTACTCCTGCCCAGACTGCGGCTCGGCGATGCGTCGCCCGGGCTGGCGAGGCATGGTTGAATCTCACATTGGAGCAAGCTGATGCCTGGCGGGAGTATGCCGATGCCCTTGCTGCAGCTCAGGGTGAAGTCGGCTCTCCGCTGTACACCCGCGTGCAAACCGTATTTTCCAAACTGGCGATCAAGTACCTCCAAGTGCATCCCGACGGTTCGGTTCCGCCTTGCCCGCCCACGGGCGCATTCTACGGCGACCGCATCCAGGTGCAGTGCACGGCAGGAGCACCAGGTTCGTCTGAACTCGTTTTCTCAGCCTCGGCCCCCAGCGGCGCTGGAATCTTCGTGGAAATGTTGGCCCAGCCGCTTGCTTCGCCCCACCGAAAAGCCTTTTCCCGCAACTATCGCAGCCAGGGATTTGTGGAATTCACCGCCGACCAACTCTCGCATACAGTTCCCGTGAAGGCCGGATGGTATGCCACGGCCTATCGCTTCGTGGAAGCCGCGACGGGTCGAGCCACCGACCTCACCCAGCTTCCTCGGTTACGCGTCGAGGCCTGACTCCTACCAAGGTAGGCGCACCTATGCTTACCAAAGTGCGCAGAGATCGACCTCGAAAGTCAGCGCCGAGCCGATTCCAACCTGCCCTACACTTTCCATGCAGGCGAAATTACCGGGAACACCGGGTCTGTGGAAAGGAGGAAAGCAATGAAAGTTGCACACAAAATCGACATCGAAAGGCTCGACAAAAAGATCGACGTAATCAGCGACTTGCTCGCGAATCTCAGCAACGAAGATGACCTTCGTAAGCTTGTCAAAGAGTGGCGACGCCCAGGTTGGACGACGCCGGCCGAGTTCCTACTCGTTTCGGCGGCATTGGATTCGTTCACCCACTTGGCCAAGGGATTGGTCGAGATGAAAGGCAACCTCATCGAGGGCGTGCAGACCGTCGGTCGGTAGGGTTACCGGCCAACGACGATGGGACGGGGTGGCTAAGCTCCTGCTTCAAATGGGAATCCACCCAAGTCCCTTAAAATTCAAGCGGCGACCCCGATTTCGGTTCACTCCACGGGTCGCCGCAATCTTTGTATCAGCTCCGTGAACCTGAGCACGTCTTTCCGCTCGTAGGAGCAGGTGCGGTCCACAAACCTTTCCGTCGCAATCTCCTTGTCGCCGCGCATCTGCGTCAGGGTGATGGTGTCCACCGTGGTGCAGCCACCCTTTGGTAGCGTACGGTACATCTGAAAAAGGCGATTCAAACCGGCGACATCCGCCGGCGAAAGCGTAAGCTTGCCTAGCTCGACGGGTTCCGGCTTGCCCAGTTTGAAGGTTTGGGCGGAAACGAGCGGCTTCTTGCCCGCTCCGATCTCGAAGTTGTAGTGGGTTGAGGAGAAGCAGCCGGTCGATACGAAGTCGACGGCAATGGATTCGCCCGGCCTTAACGCGCCGACGGGCGCGACATACTGGCTCTGGAGTCCAATTCCGTACGTCGCGCCCGCTGCTATTCCGAGGATCGCCGTAATCTTGATCAGCCTGTGCATCATAGGTTAGTGTCCTCATGCCCAGGAAGGTTTCACCGAATTTGGAATGGGCCTAGCCGACTTTCACTTCATCGCCTTCGGAAAGACCTGACTTGATCTCGATCAAAGCTCCATCTGTAAGCCCCGTGGTAACCGTGGTTGCAACCCATTCCGTGCCCTTTCGGACCATCACCACGGACTTGCCGTCTTCGGTCTTCACCGCGGCAACCGGGACAACCAGCACGTCCTCGACCTTGCCGGTCGGAACGCCGATCCGCTTGATCGTGGAGCCGGGCAGGATCCATCCTTCCTTGTTATCGAACTCGATCTTGGCCAGGTAACCGCCCGATGCCTGACCCTCGGCGGGAGGCAGAACAGTCACGGAGGCTACTTCTCCATCGATCGGCTCTGTCCGGTCACCTTCCACGGCGATGATCACGTCCGTTCCCTTCTCCACTTTGTCCGCCAAAGCCGCGGGAACAGTGCCCTGCACTTCGATCGCGGCCAAGTCGACAATCGTCGCCAAGATTTGCTTGGACTTCACGACCAAGCCGGGTTTGGCTTCCAGGGTAATAATCGTGCCGGAGATGGGGGCCTTGATGTTTGCCATCTTGGCGCCCGCCCGAGCGTCGCGGAGGTATTCAGCGGCAATCTCCACCGATTGCTTCTCGGGCAAAACCTGCGAATTCATGGCTGCCTTGGCGGCTGCGACGGCGGCTTCTGCTTCCTTTCGAACGGCGGTAGCGGCTTCCAGGTCCGCCATGACGCCCATTTGAGTGTCTTGGCGAGCTTTGCGCTCGGCTGCACGAGCGTCGGCTAAGGCGCGCTCAGCCTCACGGACGGGCCCTTCATTATTAGCCTTGGCCGCTGCATAGGCAGCTTCGGCGGACTTGAGATTCAATTCGGCCGCATCCACCGAGGACTTGAGGTCCGGCATCTGCATCGTGGCAATCGTTGCTCCTCGGCTCACCCACTTCCCTTGGGTTACGGGGACTTCGCCCAGGGCCACGTCATAAGGGGAGGCCACGGAAGCTTGCGAGCCCGGAGGGGCGATCACTTTGCCATCGAAAAATGCATAACCAACTAAATCTTGGCGCACCACTTTCGCCGTGGTCGGCTCAGCTTTCACTTCCTTGGGCTGAGCTACCGGGTCGCATCCGCTCGCGATAAGGGCGGTGGCCAGCCCGGCGCCAACCATAAATTGTTGTAGTCGCATATTCCGTGTAACGATTTGCGGGCGCTTAGTGCCGAAACAGCCGCCCGCTTAGGGTTCAAAAATTGGTAAGAAATGGGGACCATCCGGGTCCAGAACGAACCAAATATTGAAACGCTAGTTTGTATATGTGAGATGTACGAACACCACGAATCCCACGAAAGCGGCATGCACCTCGGCTCGGTACTAATCGGTATTGCGGCCGGCATCGCCGGAACAATTCTATATGCGACCTACAAGGAGCGGGAATTCAACCGAATTGTGGGCAAGACGCGAGAACTGAGCGACAAATCGGGCCAATACCTCGGTAATGTCGGCGAAACCGTGAAGTCCAAGGCGGTTGCTATGGTGGACTCAGCTCAGCACGCCGTGGATTCCCTTGGCGAGAAGGTCAAGCGAGCTGCGGGCGAGACGGGTTCGAAGATGTCCGACACCACGTCGAGCAACGCACTTTAGCTGTTAGCTCTGAGCGGAATTCCGCTAGAATGCGAGTGTGAAAATCGCTATTGCGGCGGTCGCATTTAGCCTTCAGGGTCTTACCGGTACCACCCCACCGGTAGCCCGGGAGGCGATGGAGTTTGTCGACTCTTTAACCCGCGAGCAGCGTCAGGCTGCCATCTTCCCCTACGAATCCGATCAACGCTACGATTGGCACTATGTGCCACGTCCGCGAAAGGGCATCGCGTGGAAAGCCATGTCCGCCACACAGCGGGACCTTGCCGTCAAGCTTTTACGCTCTTCCATCAGCGAGCCTGGCTACCGTCTTACCGAGGACATCCGAGATCTTGAAACGGTCCTGCGAGAATTAGAACGCAACCCCGGGCGGGATATTGAACAGTATTTCTTCACCTTTTACGGGACGCCTAGCCGATCAGGGCGATGGGCTTGGCGGTATGAAGGGCACCACATCTCCCTCATCTTCGTGTTTGACCAAGGGAAAATGATTGCCACCACCCCTCAATTCCTGGGCACCAATCCGGCCACCCAGGCGGGAAATGGCAAGCGGCCGCTCGGGCCGACGCAAGATCTGGCGTTTTCCCTCATGGATTCCCTGACCAGCGAACAACGGAAGCGCACCGTGATCTCCGAGAGGCCCTATCCGGATATCGTCACCACCAACGCGCGTCGGGCCGTGATCCCGGAAGCCGTCGGAATTCCGTACTCAGAGCTGTTTGAAGGGCAGAAGAAGGCGTTGCGGGACTTAATCGCGGCTCACTCCAAGGTGCAGTTGAAGGCCGAGCAAGATCGGCGCACCAAGCGCATCGAGGAATTCGATCTCGCCAAGCTGAAGTTTGCTTGGGCTGGCCGGACGGATAAAAACGGCCCTCATTACTACCGCATTCATGGCCCTGATCTGCTCATCGAGTACGACAATACGGAGAACAACGGCAACCATATCCACACGGTATGGCGTTCAGCGGGCGAGGACTTCGGCGGGGACCCAGTGGCGGAGCATTACCACGACCCCAACGGTCACCATAATCACCCCCGCTAAGGCTGGAATTCGAGGCGCATCAGCTCGGTGTCTGCACCTTCTCGATAGTAAAGGACAATCGGGATCTCCAAGATCTGAGACAGGACGGACAACGCATCACGGCTGAGCTGAGATGGGTCGTGCGGCTCTTCCAGGTGCATATAGATGATGGTTTGCTTCCAAATATCCAGACCTCGACGAGTGGCGTCGTTGGCCATGCCGATGAACATCTTGGGCTCAGGTTCAGGTGGGGTCGCGCTGAGCCACTGGCTCAGGTTAGTGACTTTCTCACGCGCGAGGAAGTCCAGGAAGAGTTCACCGGAAGGCATGCGGAAGGAACTGGCAAATTGAAGAAATTCAACGTCGGCACCTTTAGGTTGCGGCGTCCGACGGAAGAGCTTTTGAATAAGGCTCATGGGATTATTCTCGTCGGGCTTTTCTTACATTTCAGCAACAAACTATCGTGACGTAGGGATTGTTGATTACCGACCAGCAAAGCGGGAAATCAGACGATCTGCCGTTTCGCGCGGGTCGAGGTGCGTGTTATCGACCACCAGCCAGTCGGACGGGGTTCCTTCTCGATACGCATCGTTGGTGAATCTGATTGTGTCCTCGAGTACAGCCGGATCAAACGTCTTGTCTGTCCGGGTTGCATTCCGAGCGAGATTGACTTCCATGTCAGGCAGAAGGAGAACTTTGCGGGCGGGGAGATCGGGGAATTTGGATAGGGTTTCATCCCAGGTTGCCGGCCGCCGACAGTGATCCACGACCACTTCGAACCCGGCATCCGCATAGGTTTGAGCGACGCGCATCGCCGCCAATTCGGCCACGCGGAACTGCCGCTCGGTTTCTTCAGTCCACGGTACGGCGTCGGAGAGACCGGCTCGCACCCAAAATCGTAGGTCATCCACCGGGACGTGCATTCCCTTCTTCACCGACTTGAGAAGCTCGGCGGCCAACGAGGTTTTGCCCGAGGCGGGCGGCCCTGAAATGATCCAGACCAAAACTCTGACATCATACTGGGATATGCCTGACCATTTGACCTTGGTCCGTTCCCTTCTCCCCAACTTGGAGCAGTGGACCGGCGACGATCTGCCCGTCCACAGTCCGATCGACGGTGAACTCCTGGTGACTCTTAAGACGCATTCGGAAGCCGAAATCGGCCAAGTCGTAGAGCAGTCCGTGGATGCGTTCCAGCAATGGCGGGACGTTCCGGGCCCGCGCCGTGGCGAACTTGTGAGACGCTTCGGGCAGGCGCTTCGGGACAAGAAGGAGGATTTGGCGCGGCTGGTCACGATCGAGTGCGGCAAGATTCTGGAGGAAGGGCGCGGCGAAGTGCAGGAGATGATCGACATCTGCGAC
>JAFAFM010000158.1 GCA_023423495.1 Armatimonadota bacterium | reverse complement strand
CTCCCGAACCCTTCTACCGGGAACTTGATAATGGGATCGACGAAGCAATTTTTGCTCCAATTGACTTTCATCGGGCAGTTGCCCCAATTCAGTTGTTGAACGAAGTCGGACACCTTTTTCCCAAGGCATCCGCTGCAGACACGCTCGACCACGCCATCGAACAAGCAATCTCGAAAACTGCGAGCGAGGACCTGATCCTCGTAACCGGCAGCTTCTACTTGGTAGGAGAGGTGGGCCGTATTCTTGGACTTGCCGACCGTGAATAGCTACGACCGAAAGATTGCGTCAATCACCACGTCTTTGATTTCGGCTTTGGTGCGTAAGATCTTCGCGATCTTCTCCACTTCCGCCTTTAAGTCGGGGATATTGGCGCTGCGGACCGCCGACAACTGACCTCGGATGTAGCAGATCCCATGCATCACACGGATATCTGCTCGGGAGCTATCTATTCCTCGTCGCCCCAATTCTGCCCGCGCAGACTTTGTGCCTCTGACATCGTCCTCATTCGCCATGCAGGCATTGTACACACTCCTGTAAAAAAAAGCCCCTGACGCATGTCAGGGGCTTTAGGAACTGTCGGAAAGAGGATTTAACCCTTATCGACTTCCTCTTCATCGTCTCCGACGGTGATCCGCTGCTGAGGCTTCGGCTGCTCCATTGCAGCTGGAGAATCCGATCCTCCGGCAAGCGGAGTTGCCGCTGCGGCCTCACCTTTGGCTTCAGCCATCGCGGAAGACATGGAGCCCTTCTTCGATTGATAGATCGCAAAAGCGAGCAAGCCAAGCGAAATGACCGTGATGATCGCCAGGGTCGTGTCGTTGTAAGGCTGAATTACAACCGGCGCAAGCAACAAAGCTACCAGGTTCATAACCTTGATAAGCGGGTTCAGAGCCGGACCTGCCGTATCTTTGAATGGATCTCCGACCGTGTCACAGACGACGCCAGCCTTATGAGCTTCAGATCCCTTGCCACCGTAGAGACCATCCTCGATAAGCTTCTTAGCGTTGTCCCACATACCGCCAGAGTTCGCGAGAAGCACCGCCATGAGCTGACCAGATGCGATCGCGCCAGCAAGGAACCCACCGAGCGCCTGCGCACCCGTCAGGTTATACATGTCTCCTCCCACATTTACCTGAGGCTTTCCAATGGAGAAGCCAAAGGCAACCGCCAATGGCAGGAAGATCGCGAGAATTCCCGGACCGAGCAACTCCTTCTGAGCCGCTGCAGTTACGATGGAAACACACGACGCATAGTCTGGCTTGCTTGTGCCCGCCATGATGCCTGGATCGTTTCGGAACTGCCGTCGAACTTCGTTGATCAGCTGGAAGCTTGCGCGTCCAACTGCGTTAATCGTCGAAGCCGAGAACAGATATGGAGCAGCCGCACCTACTAAGAAACCAAGGAAGATTTCAGGGAGGTCGAGCCTTAGACCGATCGAACCGAGCTTTGCATCCTCCAGGTAGGAGTGGAACAACGCAACCGCTGCTACAACCGCGGTGGCAATTGCAAAGCCCTTGGTAAGGGCTTTTGTGGTGTTGCCAGCGGCGTCCAGACGCTGGACAGCCTTGCTTCCGTACTCGTTATCGTGACCGTCGCCCGACATCTCATAGACGCCTTGAGCATTGTCCGAAATCGGTCCAAAGGTATCCATCGCCAAGACGTACCCTGTGGTCGTGAGAAGGCCCAGACCAACCAACGCCACGCCATAGAAGCTGAGAATGTAGCCACCGTATAGCTCGGGCGGGAAGAAGTACAAGGGCGCTAGTAGTGCTAAGACGATGCCAAACACCATGAACACGCTGGACTCAGCCGCATAAGCAAAGCCCTGAATGATCATGGGTGCCGGACCGGCGGTCGAAACACCCGCCACTTCCTGAACCGGCTTCTTGTGGGTGGACACGTAGTAGTCGGTCAGCGCTTCGATGATGAACGCCATGATAAGACCAAACGCAATCGCAGCGAAGAACATGTACCAAGGCACTGTTTTGCTCTCGACCGTCATCAGCTGGGCCTGCTCCTGAGTCGGAGTCTTGACCTGCGGATCGGTCTTCATCTTCGCGAAGAGCTCTTTCATCTTCGCCGGCGTTTCGCGCCAGAAGCCGAGTCCAGAGGACTGCGTGAACGCGTCGATCCTATCCCGGACGCCAATGCGGATTTCGCCGTTATCCTTGGCAAACAGAATGGGATCGACCGGATCGCCGACAATCTTCTGCTGCATCGAAGGATTTGGATTGTCAGTAAGCGACTTCTTCAGGCCCGCCAAATCGCCGGTGATTTGGAAGTTGTTTGCGGTGACCGCTTCCGTCGGGCCACCCTGGGAAATCGACTGCTCGATCTTGACAACCTTATACTTGCCATTGGTCATTGCCTCTTTGAGGCTGATGAACTCCGGATCGCTGCCCGTTTGAGGAACCTTGAGGACCGAATAGGCTAAAGCCGGGTGATCCGACGTTCTCGGATCAATCTGTTGAAAGCCTTCTTCGGGCTTGATGGTCTCAAGCTGTTCGGGAGTGACTTGACGCACCGCACTGAGCACTTGTGGCTCAGTCATAGCATTGAGTCCGAGCGCCTTGAAAGCGGCGCTTGCCTTCAAGTCTTCATCTGTAACCGCGTACTCGGGAACCTTCTTTTGATCTGCAATCTTTGAGATTTCGCTCTTGAGTGCAACGAAGTTTTCCTTAACCATTTCCGCGCCAGAGACGAGACGCGCGGTCTGAATAGGCTTACCAGTGCCGCCCATCATAAACCAGGCCAGGAGTGCGGTAAAGACCATGGCCACGGCGGCCGACATGTAGAAGCCGCTTCGAATTCGCTTCAACGGATCGGCATCGATGTCGTCGGTTCCCTTCACGCTGAAGATACCGATAACTGAAGCAATGATGCCAATGCCGCGAGCCATAAGCGCGAAGAGGATCAACCTCATCCAAGTCTGCTGGTCGAAAATCGAAGCCGTCGCCGCGCCAAGAACGATTGCGGCCACAAGAGTAACTTCGTAGCTCTCGAAGACGTCCGCCGCCATACCGGCGCAGTCGCCAACGTTATCTCCAACGTTGTCGGCAATCGTCGCGGGGTTGCGAGGGTCGTCCTCGGGAATACCAGCTTCGACTTTTCCGACCAAGTCTGCGCCGACGTCGGCTGCCTTGGTGAAGATGCCACCACCAACGCGCATAAAGAGCGCCGCAAGTGATCCACCAAAGCCGAAGCCT
>JAFAFM010000138.1 GCA_023423495.1 Armatimonadota bacterium | reverse complement strand
TCCCACCACGCTCCTCGCCCAAGTCGATTCCTCGATCGGTGGAAAGGTGGGCGTGGATTTGCCCCAAGGGAAAAATTTAGCCGGTTCATTTCATGCGCCCAGCAAGGTCCTTATCTGCACAGAACTGCTAACGACGCTACCCAAGAGCCAATTCGCAAATGGCATGGCGGAGGTCTGGAAGTACGGGTTCATCATGGACGCCGATTTGGTTAAACAACTTTCCGAGCATCCGTTGGATGCTCATCATCCCGAATTGGAAGCGGTCGTTCGGCGGTGCATCGAGCACAAGCGTGATGTCGTACAAGCAGACGAATTCGAAACTACGGGCCTCCGAGCAACCCTCAATTTCGGCCATACCATTGGTCACGCGTTGGAACAGATGAGCGGATATACGCGCTATCTTCACGGGGAGGCGATCAGTATCGGAATGGTGGTTGAGGCTCATCTTGGCGAGAAATTGGGGGTTTCGGAACCTGGCACAAGTCGAGTTGTGAAAAAGTGCCTAGCTGGCCAGGGCCTTCCGGTCACCAGCGAACTGCTGAACCAGCAAGATTTGTTGATCGAAACAATGGCCCGCGACAAGAAGGCTTCGGGCAAGGGGCTTGCTTTTAGCCTGGTTACGAAGATTGGGGAATGTAAACTAGTCGAAGGAATTTCTGGGCAAGATGTGAAACTTGCTCTTCAGAACTATGGCTAGACTCCGCTTGCTTATCGGGATCATTGGGTGTGTCCTCTTGGTCGCCGGGTATTTGGCAAGCCAAGCAGCCTATCTTTCCAATAGCGCCGCGGAGTATGCCGCAAAGGTTGACCGGCCGGAGATCGTTTACCTCTCGCTGTTTCTTTTCATGGTGGCCCTTGCGTTCTTCTTCATCCCAGCCAAGGAGCACGACGAAACTTGATTGGCGACGTGCTTAATGTGAAGTACGAGATCGTAGATCAGATCGGGCAAACGCCGATTTTTGAGGTCTATCGCGCGAAGGATCGGGTACGGGGCCGGGAAGTCATTATTCGGATTCTCAAACCTCCGTATTCCAATGAACCGGAATTTATCGAGCGGATCCGACAAGTCGCGAATCGGCACATGGGTGCAATCGGGCCGGGCATGGAAGCCTATATCGAAGTCGATGATGACGAAGGGAGGTCGTACATTGTCACGGAATTCACGTCGGCGCAATCCTTGCAGCAACGCATCGATAAACTGGCGCCTTTTTCGGTTTCCGTAGCCGTTTCCACGGCAATTTCAATTTGTGAAGGGCTAAACGCAATGCACCAGAGCGGGATGGCTCATGGCGACGTATCCGCATATAACATTGCCAGCATGCCCGACGGCCAATGCCGTTTGCAGCTTCCCGGTTTGTGGGAAGCCTATGGCGGCAGTCAGACTGCAGGAGTCGTCGTGCTCCCAAGGATGGCGCCTTACCTCGCTCCCGAAGTTAGTTCCGGCAGCATGCCTTCGCCTTCGTCGGACGTTTACTCGGTTGGCATTTTGTTGTATCAGCTTCTTAGCGGCCGCCTGCCCTATTCAGCCGACACTCCAACCGCGATGGCGCTCAAGCACGCGACCGCAGGAGTTCCGAGCGTCAAGATTTACAACAGCGCCACGCCGGCGGTACTGGATGAAATTGTCAAGAAGGCGATGGCCAAGGATCCGGCGCACCGATATCCGAACGCTCAGGAAATGCTAAGCGACCTGCGCATTCTCCAAGATGGGCTGCGGTTTGGAAAGACGCTGAATTGGCCCCTCAGGAGCTCCGTAGCCGTTGAGAAACAGCCAGTGGCACCAAAGATGTCGGCCATCCGGGAAATCGAGGCAGAGGAGCGCAAAGGCCGCGATAAAGAGCCTCGGGATGTTCCGGCTTGGCTCGTCTGGATCTTCTTGGTGTGTGCCGCGGTCTTCCTGGCGCTTATTTGCGTCTGGGTGGTATTCAATGTCAGTCAGCCCAAGCTTATCGTGGTTCCCAATGTGAAAGGGGCCAAGCTGGCCGAAGCCCGCAAGACCTTGGAAACGCTTGGCCTCAAGATTCGTGTCTCGGGCCGAGAGACAAATGAGGTGCATCCGCCCGACACAATTTTAGCGATGGACCCGAAGGCAGGTGACAAGCGGCATGAGGGCGCGACGATCAATGTGAAGATCAGCACTGGTAGTCGACTTGTAACTATTCCCGATCTTCGCGGCATGACCATCGACAAGGCAAAGGCGATGCTGGAAGCGATCAATCTAAGCTTGAGCGAAAGCTATTCCAGCCAACCTGACCCGACGATCGAAGCGGGAATGATCATCTCCCAAAGCCCGGACGCCAAGGCGAAAGTCGATCGGTTTGGCCGGGTCAGTGTCGTGGTGAGCAGTGGAAAGACCGCTGGCACAATTTTGGATCCGGACAACAATAAGCAGTACCTGTACAACCTTACGATTCGGCTGACGGGCCTCGAGGAGGGCGTTCTGCTGAAGGTGGATATTGTGGATGCTCGGGGAGAACGGACAATCTACGAGAGCCCCCATCAACCTGAAGATGTCGTGGAAATTCCGGCCCAAGGCTACGGGAAGGAAGCCACCTTCAAGATTTATTACGATAATCAGCTCGTTTCCACTCGCCTGAAAAAAGCCGACGAGGAGGCGACGGACAACAATTGATCGCCCCATCCATCCTATCATTCGACCATAGCAACCTGGCCGGACCAGTCCAAGAACTTGTCAGCGCCGGGGCGGAGATTATTCACTTGGATGTTATGGATGGCCAATTTGTGCCGCCCATCACTATTGGCGATGGGGTGGCCAAAGGGCTCCGCAAGCTCGGCAATTTTATGCTCGAAGCTCACCTGATGACCTTGACCCCAGAGCGGCACTTTGAGCCTTTCGCGGCGGCAGGTTGCAAGAGAATTATTTTCCATGTGGAGGCGACCGCTCACTCCCATCGCCTGGCTCAGAGCTTGAAGTCGATGGGAGTTGAAGCGGGGATTGCCATCAACCCGGGGACGCCGGTTCAGGCGATCGAAAGCGTTCTCGATATGGTGGATGAAGTCTTGGTGATGACGGTAAATCCAGGTTGGGGCGGACAGGACTTCATCCGCTCGACAATGGCGAAAGTGGCATGGATTCGCGAGCGCTCACCAAGAGTCTTGATCGAAGTCGATGGTGGGATCGACGAGGACACGCTTCCCGTCGCCCGTGACCACGGCGCAAACCTTTTCGTGGTTGGCAGCCACCTGACGCGTGGCAAATCGGTTGGGGAGGCGTTTCAGCGTCTTTCATCGCTATGTGGCTTAAAGTCATAACCACGCTTTGCATCATCTTCAGCATCGGGCTGCTGTTTGGCTACGTCTGGATCGTGGGGCCCCAACCCGGAAGCGATGCGCCCCGTGCCGAAAAAGTGGATTTTCTCCGACGTTGGGCGGTGTTCATCGGACTGGAAGCGGCCGCCTTGATTGTGAGTATTGTGGGTGCGTATTTAATTGCCCGGCGAGCGAGGCAAGAGTATCGCGAACAATCCCAGCGCAACTTAGAGATCCTCCTCGAATCCACCCTTCGCGATCACGGCAAGAACCCAGGTGAACATGACAGCCAGTGACGCCGCATGGATGCAGCGCGCGATCGAGCTGAGCCGTCTGGGATATCCTGCTCCCAACCCGCATGTGGGATGCGTGATCGCAAGAGAGGGTTGCCTCGTCGGAGAGGGATTTCACGAGTATGCGGGCGGTCCTCACGCCGAAGTCGTTGCACTTGGCCAAGCGGGCACTTCCGCAAAGGACGCAACGGCATATGTGACCCTCGAGCCCTGCAATCACCAGGGGCGGACAGGACCCTGCAGTGAAGCGCTCATTCAAGCGGGCGTGCGCCGGGTGGTAGTCGCCGTGGGAGAAGTAAATGCCAAAGCGACGGGCGGACTCGATCGGCTCCGTCAAGCCGGAATTGAGGCCGAATGTGGCTTGTTGTCGGTAGAAGCTGAGGAAGCAAACGTGATGTGGCTTACGGCAACTCGGAGGTCGCGCCCGTACGTCGTCGCCAAAGTTGCCATGTCACTGGATGGGCGGATTGCTTTGGCATCCGGCGAGAGCAAATGGATTACGGGTATGGAAGCTCGGACAAAGGCACATGAATTGAGGGCCGAGTGTGGGGCCGTATTGGTTGGGAGTGGAACGGTGATCGCCGACGACCCGGAGTTAACCGTCCGACATATCCAGACGATCAATCAGCCTGTCCGGATCGTCTTGGATCCCCTAGGTGAGACCCCGAACACAGCGAAAGTTTACGATGAGGCGGCCCTTAAGCTCAGAGTGGTGCAAGCTCCGGTTTTCGACTTTGACCTGGAAGTAGCAACCGACCATGGCCAGATCCCACTGGACGCGCTCTTCGACTCCTTGTTTGAGCGGGGCATCACGAGTTTGCTCGTCGAGGGTGGGGCCTTCACGGTGCGCAAATTCTTGGAAGCTGGCCTTGTCGACCGACTTGAAATCTTTATCGCTCCGAAACTGCTAGGCAACGGCCAAACATGGTTCAACTCGACGAGTGTTCAGAGCCTGGCAACTACGCTTAACTTCCGGTTTGATGCAGTTCAAACCCTCGGGCAGGACGTCTGGATTACCGCGTTTCCATGTAATCCTAGATAATGGAAACGACGCTATCTATTAAGCGTCTATCTAGCACCAGTAAAAGGTAGGAGATGTCATTGAAAACGCTAGCCCCAGTGGCCTTGTTTGCGCTCTTCGCCAGTACCGTTGGCGCGCAGTCATCTGACCGGATCATCATTCGTGACAACGAAGTTGTAGCGGTCAAATTCCAGAATTCGATCAATGCCAAGTCAAGTCGTCGCGGAGACCGCTTCACGGCCGTCGTTGAAGATCCTCGGGTCTTGCCGTCCGGCACAAAATTGATTGGCCGGATCGCGGAAATTCGGCGAAAGGACCGTGATCGGAAAGCTTACGCAGAACTCGAATTTACAGATATCGAGTTGCCGGACGGTTACCGAACAAGCATCGATGCCTATCCCGTTCCGTTGAACGACCGCTACGTCTCGCGAGACCGTAACGGCCGAATGGAAGCCAAGAAGGAGACCCGAAGAGATCACGTCGTCATCGGCTCGACCGTAGGTGGCTTGATTCTCGGATCGTTGATCAAGAAGCCGTTCGAAGGGGCCGTTATCGGTGCTCTTGGTGGAATCTTGATTGCGGAGACCGACGCTTTGAATACCAGCGGAGAGTTGATCGTTGAGAAAGGGCAAAAGATGGGTGCGGCTTTCGACCGTGAAGTCGTAATCGATTGGCGAAACGACGGTCGATATGACGATCCGTACGGTGATCGATATGACGACAGATATGATGACCGTCGGGATGCTGACCGCGATCGAGACCGGTACGAGGATCGAAATCGAAACGAGCCGCCCACGCGAGACGCAATTCGTGTCGAATTCGATGATCGGCCGCTACGGTTTGCTGCGAACCGAGAGCCGTTTTATGATGGCTCGACCGTCATGGTTCCGCTCATCGACATGGCGGATCAATTGAGGCTCGACGTCACGCGTGCGGCGAACGGAGTCTTCTATCTGGAAGATGAAGATAACAGCCTCAAACTTGAACAAAACAAATCAGAGATGCGTCTAAATGGCAGGCGAATCAACTTGCCAAGAACGCTTCTCGACCGGGACGGTGTGACGTATGTGCCAGTTGAAGCATTTGCGGCATTGAAGAAAGATTCGCTGTTCGTGAACGGTCGGCGGAGTAGACCAGCCT
>JAFAFM010000132.1 GCA_023423495.1 Armatimonadota bacterium | reverse complement strand
CGCTCAGATAGATCGCCACCTACTCGTGGATCGGCGAGCTTCGTTAAGCCGTAGCCGATCTCGATTTCCAGCTGATCGACATTTAAAAACGGCATGACCGCTTCGGGGCCTGTTGGAAGAGGCCTGGCAGCTTCCGCTGCGGGCTTCTCTTCGGTAGGTGGGTCGAATAGCTTCGAGCCTTTGGGGTTTTTTTGAGCAAATCGATAGATCGCAAAGAGGATGGCTGAGCAGCCGAGAAAAATCGTTGCGGGAAATCCGGGGACGAGTGCAAGTGCGGCCAGGGCGATTGCAGCGACGCCGATCGCTTTGTGCTGCCCAATAAGCTGACTGGCGACTTCGCCACCCATGCTGCGGTCTTGACCGGCCCGGGTGACCATCAAGCCGCTTGCAGTGGAAATGAGCAGCGCGGGAAGTTGGGAAACTAGACCCTCACCAACCGAGAGAAGGGCGTAAGTTTTTAGGATGGTCATCGCATCCCCCTGACCGTTCATAAACCCGACCAAGAATCCGCCGACGATGTTGACGAGAATGATGAGGATCGAGGCGATCGCGTCGCCCTTTACAAACTTACTGGCGCCGTCCATCGCGCCGTAGAAGTCCGCTTCTTGCTTAATTTGCTTGCGCCGAAGTTTCGCGCCTTCGTCATCAATCAGACCCGCCGCCAGGTCGGCGTCGATTGCCATTTGCTTGCCAGGCATCGCGTCCAAGGTGAACCGGGCAACAACTTCCGACACTCGTCCCGCGCCATTCGTGATAACCACGAAGTTGACGATCACCAGGATCAAGAAGGCTACTATGCCGACGACGAAATCGCCGCCCATGACAAAGCGGCCGAACGTTTCGATGACGTGGCCGCCATCGCCAGTACCCAAGATGAGCTTAGTCGCTGCGATGCTCAGAGCAAGGCGGAAGAGCGTCGTAACAAGGAGCAGGCTAGGGAAGACGCTGAATTGCAGCGGATCGCTAATGTTGACCGACGTGAGCAGAATCACGACTGAGGAACCGATCGCGACTACCAGGCCCAAGTCCAGGAGCCAGTGAGGCAACGGCAGGATGAGCATGCCCACGATCGTGAGCAAGCCAAGACCCGCAACCAGGTCCGTATGTTTCAGCAGCTTTTGGACAGATCCCATATTTCGGGACACAAAGCGGCCCCATTGGTTGTATCGGCAATCTTGCCGGGATCTGGAGGACAAAGTGGCGCTCGGCGGTAACGCGGCCCAGGCCGAATCGTATTAACTAATAGTGAGCATGACGACCGACATCCAAAGGCACATCGCCGATGGGAATTGGGAAGCAGCTAAGCGTCATGCCGAAAGTGTCGTCGATACCCAGCCCGCCAATCCCCTCGGGCATGCGTATCTTGGCTATGTGCTGGCGCATTTCGGCAACTATGAGCGCGCTGCAGAATGCCTGCGGGTAGCAACGACCCTGGATAACCAGTTGTGGCAGGCTGGGATTCTGCTGGCTCAAGTACTTGATCGGCTTCTTAGATTTCAGGAAGCGCTAGAGGTCACTGAAGCCTTCTTAAAGGTGAAGCCCAGTCACCCGACCCTGGTTCACCTGCGGGAGGGCCTGAAAAGGAATGTGCCCGAGAAGATTACAGACTCCTGGCAGAAGTCTGTATTTTTGGATTGGCATTCCGTGGAACTTCCGCAACACGAATAAAGTAGCTACGATAAAGCTGCTTTATGACGACGTTGACTCTTTCGCCAGAAGTGATGCCGGCGCATGATGCGCCGATCAAGATGCTGCGCTGCTCTCGCAGCGGCCGTTACCTTGCAACGGGTGACACCGACCTCTTTGTGAAGATTTGGGAAGGCGATCGTGAGGTCCTCGAAGTCGACCCTCACAGCCGCGACGAGAAGATTCGCCCAACCGAGAACATCCGGGGCATCGAGTTTTCCGCCGACGAAGAACACGTCTACGTTGCCGCCTCCGATACGCTGAACGCCTACCGCATATCGACTGGCGAACTGGAGTGGCAGTATCGACCGCCGAGACATTTCGGATTTCTGATCGTTTCACCCCAGGCAATCGCCGTATCACCTTCGGGCGAGATTGCCGCTTCCTTCAATTACGGTTCGATGGCATGTTTTTCCCCCACCGGGGAAATGCTGTGGCGTCGCGGCGAGAACTATGCGCCTCGTTTCCTTGCTTTTTGTCCTCAGGGAAAGGCCCTGGTAGGCGCTGAAGCATTCAACCTGTGCGTTTGGGACGCTGTCTCCGGAGACCTTTTGCATCGGTGGCCTTTGGATAACAAAGTGTTCGCAATGGCCGCATCTCCGATCGAGTCCTTGGTTGTAACCCGAGAGCTCCACACCGTATCGATCTACGACATTTCAGAATTTACGCGAATCTGCCAGCTTCCGGCCGGTCGAGGTCTACCTTGCCTGGCAGTGAGCGGGCGAGACCGATTGTTGGCGACGGGAGAGAAGCACCGTATCCGCCAGATCAATCTTGAATGTCAGGGCGTCGGAGATATTCCGGTGGATGAAACTTCTGTGCTCTCGGTCGCCTTCAGCGCGGATGGTTCCGAAATCTTGGCTGGGTGCGCGGATGGTACCGTTCGCCGCTGGCGGGTCTAAGGGTATAATTCCGATCCGCACGCGCTCGTAGCTCAGTGGATAGAGCATCAGCTTGCGGAGCTGAGGGTCGGAGGTTCGAGTCCTCTCGAGCGCGCCATTTCACCGAAACTTCTATCGGCAAGTAAGGTTCCTTTCTGGATCCCCGGCATCCGCCCTGATCAGATTTAAAAGCCCAGGAAATCTGCTTTCCAGTTCTTCAATCCGAACGGCCGTAAAGCGCTGAGTTCCTTCAATGCGCGTCACTGTTATTCCGGCGTTTCTCAAGATTCGGAGATGGTGGCTCAAGGTGGACTTCGGCGTGGTGGCACAAATGCTGCGGCAAGAAATTTCTCCCTGATTCAGCAGCTTCTGAACAATTCGCATCCGCGCCGGATCGCCTAATGCGCAGAGCACAGCAACAAGATTGAATTGCTCGGCATTAGGGCACTGCGATCCGTCCATAGTTCGATCATTGTAGAACAATTGGCGAACTGACGCCGAGAAATCACGTATAACCCCAACAATGAATAGATTGGTGGCCACAGCCTACGTGGGTTTTTTGGCGATCGGTATGGGCACGCTGGTAGCCGAGGCAAGACCCGTATATGCACGCAAGGAGAACCAGCCGTGCGGATATTGCCACGTCCGAGCTGCCGGCGGCGGTGAGCGTGGATTCCGAGGTCAGTATTACGGAGCCAATGGTCTGAGCTTCGAGTTGTTTGAAGAGACCCGGGAAGCTAAGATCGCAGGCCTTGCCGCTGATGGAACGGGCGTCAACTCTATTCCCGCCCGCTCGTACAACGGAAACATTTCGGGTCCGGCCGTGCAGCAAATTCAGGTGGCCGCGCTTCGCGGCCCCGTGGTCGTCGCCTTCTTCTCGTCTGCCGACGAATCTGCGAAAGCGACCGCCAAACAGCTTGCCCTTATTGCCAAGGCTTACGGCCCGAAGGTCGCCGTGATCGGAATCACTACTGACTCAGATGCAATCAAGATCACGCGGGAACTGGGCGATCAAATCCGGGTTTACTCAGATTCAGATCGCAAGGCGGTTGATAAGTTCGGACCGAAGCAGGCTTTGGACTTTGTTGTGTTGGCAAAGTTGGGTGACCCGGTGGCGAAGTTCGAAGGCTTTTCGAGAGCGAATGTGGACGGGATGATGCGGGCGATCAAAGAGCTCAAGGTGTCTGTCGAACTAGATCTAAGCCAGATCTCCGATAAACTTTTGCGCGGCGGAAAACTCTAACATTGCATAAGAGAATCGTCCTCATCCTGCCCGATTGGCTTAGCGATCCAGACGGAGACTCTGTGCTGCGTCAGAAGTTGCCCGGGCTTCTCCGCGCTGCGGAGCAAGGCGTTCTTAAGAAGATAATCCGAATTCCTCGATCGGACACGCCGGAAGCAATGGTTCTTGGGATGAAGCCAGGTTTGGTTGAAATGGCACAAGGACCATTGACCGTTTCCGCTTTGGGTGCCGATCCGCCCGCAAGGTCCACCCATTTTCATTTAAGTCCGATGTCGGTGGTCGACGGGATGCTTAGGCAACACGAGACAGACCTACCCGCGGAACAGGTCGACCTGGTCATGAGCCTTGCCTCCAAGCTCAATACGAAGACCCTCACCGTGGTTCCTGGCGAAGGCTTCGATCACGGCTTGGTGTGGGAGGGAGTTGGCGACCTCGGAACGACTCCACCCAATCTTGCCTCCGGCAAGCCGGTTTCAGAATCGCTTCCGGAGGGCGACAACGAAGTCGCATTGCGCCGGTTCGTAGATGACTCGGTGAATATCCTATCGGAGCTTGAATTCAATGTCCAGCGCGTGGACGAGGGCCTGTTGCCCATCAACATCTTATGGCCATGGGGACATGGCGTCCGGATTCCTCTACCCAACTTGGCTCTCCAAAGAGGAGAGCCCGTCCGGGTGTTCAGCCCCTCTTTGCGACTTGCAGGTCTCACGCGCTTGGTGGGTTACAAGCACGGCGACCGTCGGATATTCGGCACTGACTTAAACACTCCCTGGAATCATTTGCGAGATGAAGCGCTAAACACCCGGCTTTCGATCATTTGGAGTCCGGCATTTAGTCGGTTTAGGCAACTGGAAATGTTGGAGGAAGCCGGATGGCTTACAAAACGGATCGATGAGGAGTTCATTGCGCCTCTTTTGGACATCGAAGAGCCTTTGCGCCTAAGCATCATTGCGCCCTCGGCAGAGAGAAATGGTTTAGCAGTCATTTGGGAAGTTGGGATGGAAAGCCAAAACCATTTGCCGTTTGATGAGCGGTCTATGGATGAGCCTTTGACAAGCATGAACTTGCACGAGTTGGTGCTGGAATCCATTGCGCCTCGCTGAGCCTGCGGTACCCTCCATTCATGCGTGGGTGGGCGGCAGGCATCTTCCTGAGCTTGGCGGCTTTGGGACAAGCTCAATTGAATCCGCAGGAACGCCAGTCCATCGCGGATGCACTTTTCATCACGAACTTGCAGCTTTCGGACTTGACCCGCGGCCGCGTTCCGGCTGGATCAGGTCTGCACGCCACCTTGCTTAATGAACCTCTAGCAGGTGTTGACCGACTAGCCACGCTCCCTGGCCGCCTAGTTCAGTCAGATCTTGCCCAGCTTGTCCGGTTTTTGCGGACCGAGGTGGACGGAGACCGGGGTCCCGTTGCCTCAGGTCCGAGCCCAACCGTCGAAGTGCCCGATGACGTACCCAGCGCATTGAAGGCTTCCATCGAGAGATTGGTGAGGGACATTCTCCGTTCGAATGAGCTGGTGCGGGAAGGTCTTGCCAAGCTTTCGCCTGCCGAGCGTAGAACCCTGATCGAGGCGCTCCCCCGATACGCAGTTGGAAGCGACAGGATCACGTTCGATTTCGTCCGGCAGCCATTGCCAACCCGAGCGGAATATGAGGGGTTGCTTGCACGAGTAGACGTTTCGGCGATCCGCCGAGCTGGTTACCTGCTTGCCCAGGGTGTCCAAGATGAGATTGGGCAACTCAAAGAAGCGGCGAAGGCGCAGGCTTACTCGGGAATCATCCGGGTGACCGTGAACGGCGTCGTGGTCGAGATTGGCGGCACTGGGCCTGATCAGCACCAATCCACCGATGCTGTGCTCACTCTAGACTTGGGAGGAAACGACCGGTATGCGGGCCGATACGGTGCGGGCGTCGGTTACTGCAGTCTGCTGATCGATCTGAGTGGTGACGACACCTATGATGTGCCGGACCTATCCATTGGCGCAGCAGTCTTAGGCGTTGGAATTGCCCATGATTTGCAGGGGGATGACCGTTATCTTGGGAGATCCATTTGCTTTGGTTCCGCGCTAGTAGGAGTAGGCGCCCTCGTGGACGAGTCCGGAATCGATGAGTACCGGTCGGCGTCCACGGCCCAGGGATTCGCCATGCAGGGTCAGGGGCTACTCCTCGATGGGCGGGGTGACGACAGCTACCGGCTGGGTCTGCTTGGCCAGGGAGGGGCCCAGTCCCACGGACTTGGAATGCTTATCGATAAACAGGGCGATGACCAGTATCGCGGTGGCGATCTCGTGCCGTCGAGCTACGTGGAGAATGCAACTTATGCTCGGTGCCAGGGGTTTGGCGAGGGTGATTCCGCCCTTGGCGTCTTGGTTGACGCTTCCGGCAAGGACATCTATCGGGGGGATTTGAACTGCCAAGGCTTTGGCGCTAACAAGGGTGCGGGAGCATTGATCGATGCCGACGGATCTGATGTGTACGTGGCCAGTCATGACAGCCAGGCGAGGGGAACCCAACTCGGCGCGGGGTACGTCGTGGATTCTTCAGGCAACGACCTGTATGCGGTGCGGGTCGCGAATTCCCATGCTTTTTCGAGTTCCGGCGGTCTCGCGGTATTCGTGGACCGGGCCGGGGACGACGTCTACAGCGGCCGAGAATCCCGGCCCGCTTCGGCGGGCGCAGAAAGCACTTCGTTGTTTTTTGATAGCGGTGGGGATGATGTGTACCAGGGGGCACCTGGCGCCACGACACTGACCCGGGGAGCAGGCTCGATAGCTGTCTTCGCCGATCTCACGGGGACCGACCGATATCGCGATGGGATGGATAATGGATTTGCCGGTGCGGATGGTCTGTGGGGTAGTGCCGTGGACAGCAACACTGCCAATCGACGACCTGCGGCCGCCGATCCACCAGTCGCTGGCTCTAAGCCCAAACCGGCCGACGCACAGCTTTCCGCCCTTGTTGAAAGAGCGGCACGGGATGATCGAGCCGCGACGGACGAATTGGTAGCGATCGGCGAACCCGCCCTGCGGTGGCTTCTGGCAAACCGACTAAGCGAGTCCACCGTATCGCTCACGTCGTGGCTTGCTTTGCAGATCGGCCAGGGCGCGGAAGACCTCTGCGTTGCAGCGATCGACTTCTCCCAGCCCGCGGTCGCCGAGGCGGCTATTCAAGTTTGTGGGATGTCTGGATTTCGGCGGGCGGGACCCCGAATTGTGGAGGCGCTGAGAAATCCTCAATTGGCCCCGTCAGCGATTCGGGCTGCTGGGGCTCTAGAGGTTGTAGAAGCCGTGCCTGCGCTATCGAAGATGATCGAGGAACCAGGCAACCCGAATTTGGAGAGAGCGGCAATGGCGCTTGCGCAAATTGGACAAACCTCAACTTTGTCCAAGTTCGAAAGCTGGTTGGCGAGTGCAAACGCAAACATGCGGCTTGCCGGGATCTGGGGCTTGGCTAAGCAGGCGGTGCAAGGAAAGGCAATCGCCAAAAAGCTTGTTGCATCGGATGAGGAGCGGACTGCCAGGGCCGCGATTCAGGCGCTGAGTCAAATCGGTGACGCTGAGGCCATCAGCTTGATCGCTCAGCAACTCAATTCGGCGCGAAAGGGGATCGTTATTGAATCGTTGATCGCCCTAGACGGCAGGTTTCCAAGGGACGTGTGGCCGCAGGTTGTCCAACTTCGACAGAGCCCGGATCCACTCGTAAAGGCAGTGGCTCTAAAGGTTTATCTCGGCCGGTAGGAACCAACGCGTAAACGATTCCTGTAACTTGATTTTATGCTCACCTCCGTCTTTGCGGCAGCCTTAGCGACGACTTTTATCTCCACCGAGACGCCGAAACTTGAAGATCTGGCATTTATGGCTGGAGCCTGGAAATGCGAGATTTGGGGAGGCGTGTTCGAGGAATATTGGACACCTCCGACTTCGGATTCTATGCAGGGCTGTGGTCGACACATCGCCGGCGGCAAGACCGGTTTCATGGAATTCATGTCCATTGAAAACGGAAAAGATGGTCTTGTAATGCACATGCTGCTTGGCGCGCCCAGCAAGGGTGACAAAAAGCCCGTGCCTTTCAAACTGATTTCCTTCGATGGAAAAACCGCGCTCTTCGAAAACCCCTCCAACGACTTTCCTACAAGGATCGCCTACATCAAAGAGGGAAACGGCATGTCGTGCTACATCGAAGGCGTGCAGAATGGGAAAAAGACTCGAGAGGATTTCAAGTTCAAACGGATTGGAAGCATTAACTGAATAACTGATATTTGGCCCAGTCCGCGGCTCGGGCCAGGTATCCTTTCTCCTTAGCTTGAAACGCTATCTCGTCCTGAGCGACGGCACTATCTACGAAGGTCTTCCACTCGGCGCATCTGGCGTCACGACCGGAGAAGTCGTATTCAACACCGGCATGACCGGTTATCAAGAGATTCTTACCGATCCCTCCTACGCTGGCCAAATTGTCCTGCTCACTTACCCCCTGATTGGTAACTACGGCGTTAATGAGGATGACTTTGAGTCGGACCGAATTCAGCCGACCGGATTAATTGTCCGAGAGGCTTGCGAAGTCCCTTCCAACTGGCGGGCGACGAAATCGATTCATCAGCTTCTGGAGGAGCGGGGCACCGTTGCTATTCAAGGGTTGGATACCCGTGCGATCACGAAGAAGATTCGAAGCGCGGGCGTGACCATGGGTGCAGTTTGTGATGACCCAGACCAAGGTTTAGAAGCCATACAACGGTCGCAAGGGTATGACGACCAAGACTTTGTGTACACCGTTACCGCCCACGAGCCTTATGCTTGGGGCCAGACGGGCAGGGAAGAAATCGAAGAGCCGCAAAGCCAATTGAGGCACAACTTGGTTGTTCTCGACTGTGGCCTGAAGTTCAATATTCTGCGAAGGTTCGCGGCCGTCGGGTGCCGCTCGATCGTCGTCCCGGCGACGACGTCTGCGGAGCAAATTCTCTCATACAAACCTGATGGAATTTTGCTGAGTCCCGGACCGGGTGACCCTGCCCGACTTGGACCCGTAATCGAGACGGTAAAAGAGCTCCTCGGGAAAAAGCCAATTTTTGGAATTTGCCTTGGCAACCAGATGCTATGCCATGCGATCGGGGGTGAAACTTACAAGTTGAAGTTTGGCCACCGCGGCTCGAACCATCCCGTGAAGGATTTGATTACTGGCAAGGTGACGATCACTTCCCAAAATCACGGCTATGCGGTGGATCCTAAATCACTGGAAGGTACGGGCGCTGAGGTGACGCAAGTCAACCTCAACGACGGAACGGTGGAAGGAATCCGCATTCCAGAACTGCGCGCCTCCTCCATCCAGTACCATCCTGAGGCCGCGCCGGGTCCGTGGGATTCTAGGCCTTACTTTGCTGAGTTCGTCGAGCAGATGGAAGCAGGCAAGAACTAGGGAAAGGGCAAGAAGTACCGCAGGTAGAGCACAAACACCACGCACATCATCACGGCGATGGCGGCGAGCGGCGTCCACCACTGCCAACTCCTCCACTTCAGTTTGAGCGCAGTTCCAAGGAGCAGGATAAAGCCTAGCCCGTACGCATAAAACAGCGGTTTCAACGCCACCGTGTGCGAGGTCGCTTCAATGTAGTAAGCCAGTGTCAGGTAAGCACAAATGCCCGCCCCGATACTTGAGATAAAGAACAGGAAGCCGCGCATATCCAACTTTAACGCTGACGACAAGCCTGACGAACTG
>JAFAFM010000088.1 GCA_023423495.1 Armatimonadota bacterium | reverse complement strand
TTTCGAAGGCTTGCCAACTCACCAACCATGCATTCGCGTTTGATCTCGAGGCCGACCAGGAAGAAGAACACGGCCATGAGCCCGTCGTTGATCCAGTGGCTGAGCGACTTCTCCAATAGGAAATCGCCAAAACGGAACCCAATTTGGGTCTGCCAAGTGGTGACGTACGTTTCGGACCAGGGGGAGTTTGCCCAAGCGAGGGCAATGAGCGTCGCAAATATCAATACGATGCCACTGGACGCCTCAGAATTGATAAACGCCACAAAAGGTCTAAGCACGGTGGACTTTAGGGAGTTCGGCCGTGAGGACCCTGATGGAGCATCTTCCATGAGCCTAACCTTACTCAGTTGGGCGGAGGTTATGCACGCTGAATAAACTCGCTCGTGCGCTCAGCAAGCTTCAATGAGACCTGATCGTCCTGGCCCAGGATAACAAAGTCAAAACCGCCTTGACTCCACCGCACGCCTTTACCCACATAGGCGCTATTTCCCGAAGTCAGAAGAACCTTCCGACCTTCGCTTCGCTTGCCCCCGACGGAATTGGAAATATTCACGTGGTACGTGTTGCCGGCCACCTTGTAGTCGAAGCAACACCTGTCCGGACCTTCATGCACGTAGGTCAACGGGATTTGAGATCCCAGATCGATGACCGGCACCTTGGTTTTCAACTTGGATGAGGCCCATAACGAGGCCTGAACCGGGTCAGATGTTTCGAACTCGGAAGCCGAAGGAACCGTGGGCGATCCGTTAAGGAAGTAAATCAGGCCAAAAACAATGCTTGCTGCCAAACCCAATCCCCCCGCCCAAACTGGAGCTCGCCGGGGTTGCGCCTTTGGTGCAGAAGGCACGAGCGCTTCTAACCGTGCGAAAGGCACTTGTTCGGTCAAACCTGCTGCGCGCACTCCCCGAAGAAACTCTAGCAATCCCTCAAATTCCTTCCGAGCGGAGGCATTGATCTTAAGCTCTTCTTCCGCCCGAAGCATCTCTTCTTCGGGCAAGCTCTTGTCGAGATAGGCCTGCCAATCGATGCTCATCGGGCTCCTCCCTCGACGTACACAAGCTCAGCACAACGATCCCGCAGTTTGGCGCGCGCTCGAAACAATCGCGAACGGACGGTTCCGATTGGGATATCGAGAGCCGATGCTGCTTCTTCGTAACTCATTTCTTCGACGTCGCAGAGTTGAATAATCATCCGATGCTCTTCGGAAAGATTGTCCAGTTCTCGGAGAAGCGTCGCGGCATCGACTTTCCAATGCACTTCTTCCCAAAAAGACTCGATTTCGCCGTCGACCTCATCCAGTACGATCGTAGGACGTGCCGCCTCGCGGCGCATCAGTGAATTAAACTCGTTCCGCAGAATTTTGATGAGCCAGCTTCGAAGGTGACGCCCGTCAAACGATTTTTGGAACCGGATCGCAGCATACAAAGTCTGGCCAACGAGGTCTTCGGCCGTATCAGTGGACTTGGACAAACGCTTTGCCACCCGGAATAAAACCGGTAACTCCTCACGCAGGCAAGTTTCGAAGTCGCGCATACCGCATGAGTGCAGCATCCTTGCATGCACCTGTCCTTCCCTATCATACAGCGAAGCTTGAATGGTCATTCCTTGGAGCCTGGGTATCGCTCAGGCAAACCTTCAAATGCAAGCAGAGCGGTTTTAGTTCCCAGCGGGTTTGGGAACAGGTTTTTTGTGCCTGAACTTCCAGCGCCGATAAATAGGAGTGAAGAAGATGAAGATTCCGCTGAGCGATAACAACAGAAGTCCGACAGCGACAATTGGCAGCAGATAACCGTGCGCTGCATCTGCGAAGAAGCTCATGTCATGGATGTCTTCCATCAGTTGGTCATTCCTGAAAGCATCAGAAACGATCGTGCCTGTGGTTCCATCCACCTGAATCTCTCGGTAACCGTCCTTGCTGACGACTTTAAATACATTGTCGCCAGGGCGATAGTCGACTCTGTCGACCTCCTTGATTTCACTAAGCTCGGGATGTCCAGCCCCGAACGCCACCTCCAGGATCCTAGCTACTGGCAGGATTTGCTCTGCGCTTTCAAGCTTTACGGCTTCCTGAACAGGCGGACGCATGAAGGCAAATCGATCCTTCATTGCCAGAAAGAAGCCTGTGACCGAGATTAGAGCTAGAAAGAGAGATGCCAGGAAACCGATCCAACGGTGTAGAGACCTTGTTTGGTGGTACATCGTGGGACTGAGAATACATGATCAAAGCCACGCTTCATAATCGTAGAAGAGCCTAGTTCATGAGCAAGTCCAAGCTGAACGAGCAAGTCCAACAAAAGCTCAAGAACCTTCCTGCGAAGCCTGGCTGTTACATCTATCGCAACGAGAAAACCGAGGTTCTGTACGTTGGAAAAGCAGTGAACCTGAGGAATCGGGTCCGCAGCTATTTCCAGGAATCCACCCGGCACGGACTCCGGATCGCTCGTCTAGTGACAAAGGTCCGGGATATCGAGTGGATCGTGGTGGACTCGGAAGTCGAGGCACTCGTTCTGGAATGCAACCTAATCAAGGAGCACCGACCACCCTTCAACGTTCGGCTCCGAGATGATAAAAGTTATCCCTATATAACGATCACTAAAGAGGCGTATCCTAGGGTGATGTTCACGCGTCGTCCCAGAAAGGATGGCGGCAAATACTATGGTCCGTACACCTCAGCATTCTCGGTGCGCGACACGCTTCAGTTACTCCACAAGATCTTTCCCCTAATTCCCTGTGGCAAATCTTGGTCAGGCCGCGAAGAGCAAAAGCCCTGCCTCTACTACCATCTCGGTCGATGCCTTGGACCCTGTGCGGGCCTGTCGGACCCTAATGAGTACCGGCAGGTTATTTCGAAAGTCGACAGGTTCCTGCAGGGAAAGGAAGAATCCATCGTAGAAGACCTCCGAAAGGAAATGGGAGAAGCATCCGCCTCCTTGGATTTTGAAAAGGCGGCAAAAATCCGAGACCAGGTGACGGCGATCGATACCCTTCTTCAGCGTCAGAAAGTCCTCACGGGCGACCGAGTAGATCAAGACGTCATCGCCGTGGTGAAAGACGAGCGCGGCGCCGCCATCCAGATGCTCTACATTCGGGGAGGGAAGCTGATCGGACAGCGACAGTTCATGCTTGACGGCGCGGCCGAAGCACCGCCCCAAGAGGCCGTCCAAGAGTTTGTAAAGCAGTATTACGCCGATTCGCCGGAAGTGCCCCGTGAAATTTTGCTCCCGGTGGAGATCGAAGAACGCAACATTGTCCAATCCTGGCTGCGCCAACGTCGAGGTGGCGCCGTGACAGTGGAGGTCCCCCAAGGCGGAGAAAAGCTGCGGCTGATCGACATGGCCGCAAACAACGCCGAGCAGGCGCTTTCAACCTTTAGCCAAGAACTGGCCCAAAAGGAGGCATGGGCGGAAGATGCAATGTCCCAACTCCAGGAAGCTCTCGGTCTCCCAACCCTGCCATCGCGGATTGAAGGCTACGACATCTCCAACATTCAGGGCACGGCACCAGTTGGATCGATGGTCGTTTCGGAGTCGGGTGAAGCGGCGAAGGCTGAGTATCGAAGGTTTAAGATCAGGTGGCATCCAGAAAGCCCGAACGACTTCGCGATGATGCACGAAGTGATAACCCGCCGACTAAGGGCTTATATCGACGGGGACGAGAAGTTCTTGAAGTTGCCCGACCTCATCATGATCGACGGCGGGAAAGGGCAACTCGGAGCCGCGCTGAAGGCTCGCGATGATCTTGGTTTGTCCGTTCCCATGGTGGGT
>JAFAFM010000025.1 GCA_023423495.1 Armatimonadota bacterium | reverse complement strand
ATGCAGTCGACCATCAGGTGCTGACTGTTGCCAATCAAGGCGATGCTGTGGGTTTGGTTGCCGATTTTGCCGACGTACCGCCCCGTCAGATAGCTGGTGATCACGGAGAAACCCATGACCCAGACGCCGATGTCCAGATTCTCAACGGGATGCAGGAAGAAGAGTCGCTGAATGGATTCAACGGCGATGTAGCCGACAATGAGTAGAAGCAGAATCGACTCGCCAAATCCGGCGAAACTCTCGATTTTGCCGTGACCATATTGGTGTTCATCGTCGGGAGGGGCCGATGCTGCCCTCACGCTAAAAAAGGCAATTCCGGAGGAGACAATGTCAGTCGCGCTATGAATAGCTTCCGAAAGCAAACTGACTGAACCGGTCAATATAGCAGCGGCTAACTTTAGAAGCGTTAGGGTGACGTTGTAAGTTAGGCTGAGAGCGGCGGCCCGATTCTTCAAGCGGGCAGGAGAAGTTGTGTCGAGGCGTGCTCCGCTGGCCAACCAATAACATTATGGCAGGTCAAGAAATGGGACGGCAATGATGACCCAAGCTGAGCCACAATCGTAGCAATGACATTCCGAAACCTTCTTCTTGCAGTTGTGCTAATTACTAGCGTTGTTGGCTGTGCTTCCAACGAACCTGCCGCTGCTGGTGCGGCGGCGAGTGAGCCTACATCCACGACCGCAGCGCTTGCCAAGTGTGCGCAGTGCGGGAAGGAAGTTGCCTCTGCTGAACTCGTATCGCATGACGGCCAGATGCTGTGCAAAGAGTGCGTAGCTTCTCACGGTCACTAAAGCTTGCAACAAAAAGGCCCCCCAACCGCTGAATGGGCTAGGGGGCTTAGGCTCTGGCGCTAAGTTTTAGCTGCCAGTTCCTTCTTTTTCGATTTCCCATCATCCGCGTCCTTCTTCTTAAAGATGACGGTTCGCGAATCGTCCTCGGCTAGGTCAGCCAGAATGTGGTCGCCAGCTTGGAACCGGCCGAGGAGCATCTCCTCTGCCAACGGGTCTTCGATGAATCGCTGCACGGCTCGGCGGAGCGGTCGTGCTCCCAGGTTAGGATCATAACCCTCGTTAACCAGCAAATCCTTCACGGCTTCGCTGAGTTCGATGGTTATTTCCATCGCTGCCGCCTGCTCGTTCACTCGCTTCAGATAAAGCTCTGCGATCTGCAGGATCTCTTCCTTCTTCAAGTGCGTGAACACAATGACTTCGTCGACGCGGTTCAAGAATTCCGGCCGGAACAGCTTTTTCATCTCTTCCGTCATTCGGTTCTTCATCGCCTCGTACACCTTCGGATCGTTTGGATCCTCAGTGCGCTTGTTGAAGCCAAGTTTGCCTTCGACTTCGATCGGCCGTACACCGACATTCGAGGTCATGATGATTATTGTGTTGCGGAAGTCGACCGTTCGCCCTTGGCTGTCGGTCAGCTGACCGTCCTCCATCACCTGGAGAAGGATGTTGAAGACTTCCGGGTGCGCCTTTTCGATTTCGTCCAGCAGGACAACCGTGTATGGGTTGCGGCGAACCTGCTCGGTTAGCTGTCCACCCTCGTCGTAACCCACGTATCCTGGAGGGGCACCGACGAGTCGAGACACGGAGAATTTCTCCATGTATTCCGACATGTCGATCCGGACCATATTGGATTCCTTTTCGTAAAGGTAAGCGGCAAGCGCCTTGGCAAGTTCGGTCTTTCCGACGCCCGTCGGGCCGAGGAAGATGAAGCTTCCCATCGGTCGCTTCGGATCCTTTAGGCCACTTCGAGCTCGACGAATCGCGCGTGCCACGGCCGAAACCGCGTCCTTCTGGCCGATGATTCGCTGATGCAAATCTTCTTCCATGCGTAGGAGCTTCTGGCTCTCAGCTTCGACAAGCTTGGTGACCGGGATACCCGTCCAACTCTGAACGATTCCGGCAATCTCCGACTCGCCTACGATTGGCTCTTTCTTCTCAAGCTCGTTCCACTCATCTTCTCGCTTTTGGATCGAAGCCTCCAGTTCATCGCGCTCGTCAGTAAGCTTCTGCAGTTCCTCGGACGATTCGACGCGCTTGGAAAGGTGCTCCACCTCGGCACGAAGCTTGGAAAGACGTACACGATCCTCGCGAACATCTTTCGGGGGGAGGCTCTCATGCAAGCGCACTCGTGATGCTGCTTCGTCGATGAGGTCGATTGCCTTGTCGGGCAAGGTTCGGTCCGAGATGTATCGCTGAGATAGCTGCACGGCAGCGGTGATAGCATCGTCGGTTATCTCCACCTGGTGGTGCGCCTCATACCGCTCGCGAAGTCCCTTGAGGATGTCGATTGCCTCTTCTTCGCTCGGCTCGGCAACCTTGACGGACTGGAATCTGCGCTCAAGGGCAGCATCCCGCTCGATGTACTTGCGGAATTCATCCTGCGTTGTTGCGCCGATGCACTGCAGCTCGCCTCTGGCGAGGGCTGGCTTCATGATGTTCGAAGCGTCGATTGCTCCCTCGGCTGCGCCGGCTCCAACCAATGTGTGAAGCTCGTCGATAAAGAGAATAACTTGGCCGTCCGACTTTCGGACCTCCTCCATCACCTTCTTCATCCGCTCTTCAAACTCGCCTCGATACTTCGTGCCGGCTACTAGGCCGGCAAGGTCCAAGGCAACAATCCGCTTGTCTTTGAGTAGGTCAGGGATGTCGCCGCTGACGATGCGGAGCGCCATGCCCTCAGCAATGGCGGTCTTACCGACGCCTGGCTCACCGATCAGACACGGGTTGTTCTTCGTGCGACGGCAGAGGATCTGCATCACACGTTCGATTTCGTTCTGTCGACCGACCACTGGGTCGAGTCGGCCCTCGCGGGCGAGTTCGGTAAGGTCTCTTCCGAACTCATCCAGCGTTTGGGTCTTGGTCCCTCCACTCGAACTACCGCTGCTGGAAGAGCGAGAACTGCCAGACTTCGATTGACTCTCGTTGTCCTGCAGGGCCATGACTTCGCGGCGGGCTTTCTCAAGCTCCACTCCGAGTTTCGCGAGCACTCTGCCCGCGAGGCCGTCGCCCTCCCTGATCAGCCCGAGCAGCAAATGCTCGGTTCCAATGTAGTTGTTGTTGAGGTTCCGCGCTTCGTCGTAGGCCAGGTCGATAACGCGTTTCGCCCTCGGCGTTAGCGTCATATCTTGAGATGGCCTTGCATCCCCCCTCGGGAGTTGCTTTTCGACTTCAGCGCGAATACGGTTTAAACTGACTCCAAGCTTGTCCAGGACGCGTGCCGCGACCGAATCGGATTCGCGGACGAGCCCCAGCAAAAGATGCTCGGTCGATACATAACCCTCACCGAACTTCTGGGCCTCTTCTTGAGCGTAGAAAACAACTTTCCGCGCGCGTTCTGTAAAGCGTTGCCACATGTTTTTCTAGTTCACCTACTTGTTCGACGGGCAATACCCTTCAACGTAGCGTTTCTACGCCGGTAGGCAGTGCCGCATGCTGTAGACCCATGCAGACTTTTGGGTCTGCACCCGCCGGTCGAATATCCTCAAAAACCACCCAACCGGGTCCACAATCCTTGGACTGCCAACCATGACCTGTCGTTCGAAAGGCCGGTCGAATTGCTTGTCCGTCCAAGTCAGATTACCCTCCGACCCTCCCTGTTCCCTTAATTATTGGCAGGCTTGGGCCCAGTCAATATACGGGGTCGTTGAATAGAGTCGAATTCCTATGATTGTTAGGTGTTCGTGCCAGTAAGAATGCCTAGTAGGCTAATGCCTCCGCAAAGGGCGCCGACGATGTGGACAAGCCATACCGCACCCTTACTGCGAAGCTCCTCGGGTCTGGACGCAATGATCGCTAGAATCAACAGACCGATCCCGCCGCCCATAAGGCCCCAGACTGCCCCAGGCCGCCAGAGCCAAACTGCCAGACCTGTCAAAGCACAAAGCCCGAGCAGGATCAGAATCCAAATCGTCACCAGGCGCATGATGGGGGACAAGACCATTCGGCCAATCGGGTGAAACACCAAAAAGACATTCATGATCGGCTGAGAAAGCCACATCAAAGCCATGATCAATACAAGTGCTCCGATTGCAATTCGGGCCCAGATTGGAAGGCCAGTCTCAGGGCGAGACATTCTGAGCAAAATCCGGAACGCGATAAAGCTTCCGATAGATATGGCACCCCGGCTGACACCGAGTCGGCTCATACCCTCATGGTATCGGTACAGCAATCGGTAAAACACGAAGCGGGAGCGAAGCGCCTCAAGCAAACCCTCGCGGGCCATTTCTGAGTTAGGGTCGATGGAGAGCGCCGTTTGGAAGGATTGCAAAGCCGCTTTATAATCGCCCTGGCTGAGCTTTGCGTAGCCAAGTGATGCGTGTGCATCCTCATCGTCAGGATTGTTTTGCAGGGCTTGGAGCGAAGCTTCAAGGGATTCGTTCTTTCGCCCCGTGAGTTTTAATAGGTGAGCACGATAAACCAGCAGCGACTGGTTGGTGGGATCCAATTCAAGCCCGCGATGGACGTGCTCCAAGGCTCGCTTCCGACTCCCGCTCGCTTCGTCGATGTGCCCCATCATGTAGAAGCAGTACGGATCGTAAGGGTTCAGTTCCAAGGACCGCGCAATTGCCGCACGAGCGCTCGGAATGTTGTTCATGCGATACAGCACCCAACCTCGGATTCGATGAGCGTAGGACGAGTCAGGATTGTGAGTGAGCCCCTGCTCGATCGTCGCCAAAGCTTCCTTGTCTTGATTGAGGTGGGACTGGCAAACCGCTCGCCCTATATAGGCCGTAATGGCTCGCGGGTTCTCGCTGAGTGCACGTTCGTATTCCACGAGCGCCTCTTTGTAACGTCCTTGATCGCGGAGGACGTCCCCCTTAGCAATGTATTCGCGCGCGCTCATCTATAG
>JAFAFM010000010.1 GCA_023423495.1 Armatimonadota bacterium | reverse complement strand
TTGTTTCAGAGTGCGACAGACTTCGCCGCCTCATCGACGACCTCTTAAATACCAGCCGAATTGAAGCCGGCGAATCGCTCAAACCGCATTACACTCGGTTCGAACTGCAGCCACTGCTCGAGAAGGCAGTTATGGTTCAGCAGCAGGCCTCTAACAAGCACAAGGTCTTCCTCAAGGTCCATACCGAACTTCCCGAATTCATTATTGGGGACCAAGACAAGCTGGATCAGATCCTGACAAACCTTCTCAACAATGCGATCAAGTACTCGCCTGCCGGTGGGGACGTTATTGTCCATGCAAGGCAGGAGAATGGCGACATTCTCATCGGCGTTGAGGACAATGGTTTGGGTATCCCGAAGGAACACCTGGCTCGCGTCTTCGAGAAATTCCACCGGGTGAACAACGAGGACAATCGCAAGATCTACGGAACTGGGCTTGGCCTGTTCCTGGTGAAGCACCTCGTAGAGCGTGTGCACCTGGGCACTATTTGGGCTGAGTCTGAAGTTGGTAAAGGTTCGACATTCTTCGTTCGCATCCCGGCCGAATTGGACATAGACAAGGCGAAGCAAATGAACGACGACGAATAAAAGAGAGGCCACGGCAGACCTGAAGCAGAGGGTCCGGCCGAGCCTCGATCTCTAGATTAGACCAGATTCACCAAATCTGTCAATTGCAGACCAGCTTGTTCTAATCAGGATGGCGTTGTTTCTTTTACTTGTCGACAAAAGTTCTCAATAATCTGGAACCCGTTTTCAGTCAGAACCGATTCGGGATGAAATTGGACGCCCTCGATCGGCAACGATTCGTGCCGCATCCCCATAATCTCGCCATCGTCCTCCGAAGTCGCCGTCACGTAGAATCCTCCGGGAACTGAATCGCGTGTGACTACGAGGCTGTGGTATCGGATGGCCCGAAACGGATTGGGCATGCCAACAAAAACACCCTTTCCGTCATGTCGAACCATGGAAGACATGCCGTGCATGATCTTTTGGGCTTGGCGAATCGTCCCACCGGCCACCTGGCCAATTGCCTGATGACCCAGGCAGACACCGAAAATCGGCGTCTCCAAATCTTTCTTGGCTAGAGCCCACTCCAAGATGTTTAAGCAAACTCCGGACTCGCTCGGCGTGCAGGGACCTGGCGACAGCATGATTCCGCTCGGTCGAAGTCGCTCGATCTCCTCGACCGTGATCTCGTCGTTCCGACATACTTTGACCTCAGCGCCACATTGCCCAAGGTATTGCACCAAGTTGTAAGTGAACGAATCGAAATTGTCGATGACAAGGATCACATGGTTATTGTAGATCGCGCCATCATATAGTTGCCGCGATGCAGTTCACCGTCGTCATTGCCACAATTCGCCAAACTCTTCCGGGGTTCGACGAGACCATGGATCGGATTCGGTCCAGCTTCGAGTCCCCCGTAGATTTCCACATATTGGATGGCTCGGCGGGCAAAGCGCAGGCGCTCAACCAGGCTTACGATGAAATTCTGGCCAAAACGGATGCTGGCATTTACGTGACCATGGATGACGACATCGTGCCATCCAAGGGTTGGCAGTGCGTCGTGGAGAGGGCTTTTGATGAGCTGCGCGAATACGGAGCCTTCGGACTCTATATGGGCGATGCGCCCGCTCGTCGGGCCCTTGTCGGGGAGAAGTTTCTGGAGCCCGAAGAGCATGTTGCGAGCGTGAGATTTCGGCGGGTCGTGCCCCCCCACCATCTCAACGGAGGGTTTATCGCCTACCGCTCGGATGTCGCAAAGAAGGTGGGCAAGATTCCGACGGAAGGAGTTCGCTACCAGCTTTGGGAGGACGCTTGGCGGGGTCGACGAGTCACGAAGCTAGGCTGGGAAATGGCGTTTCTCATGGGTGTCGACGTAGATATGGTGGATTACCCGGACACCAACGAATATTTAGCGATGAAAGCAAAGGATCTTGAAATTGGTAGGCAAAGAAGCGAACGCATTCTTGCGGACTCTGGCCTGGGAGACCCGTTAGGCATCCGGGCCCGCAAGTGGCTCGCCCGAGTCACAGGACGGGCTAAATGAGCCACCTGGTCCTTCTCTACTATTGCTTCACCGACGTGGCCGATCCCGGAAAAGAGGCTGAACTGCAACGAGCCTGGTGCCAAGAACTTGGATTGAAAGGACGCATTATCATTGCTTTCGAAGGCATCAATGGGACGGTTTCCGGACTTGCCGAAGATGCTCAAGGCTACATGGAAAAGATGGCCGAACACCCGCTATTCAAAGATACGGAGTTCAAAGTCGATGAGCACTCAGAAAACGCCTTCAAAAAGCTTTCCGTGAAGGTGCGGGACGAGATAGTTACCCTCGGGATTCCGGTCTATGCCGTTAGGAAAACGGGCACACATCTCTCGCCGAAGGAGTTTCACGAGAGGTTGGCCGATCCTTCGGCGGTGGTTCTCGATATTCGGAACGAATATGAATTCGAAATGGGCCGATTTCGGAATGCTGTTCGGCCCCCGGTGGATTCATTTAAGGAGTTTCCGGAGTGGATTCTGGCCAATTTTGGACCCGACCGAAACAGAACTATTCTGACTTACTGCACCGGGGGAATTAGATGCGAGAAGCTGACGGCGTGGATGGTGGAGGAGGGGTTCACTAACGTGTACCAACTTCACGGAGGTATTGTCACCTACGCGAAGGATCCGAAAATCCGCGATATGAAGTTTGAAGGAGATTGCTTCGTCTTTGATGACCGGCTCTCCGTTCCGATTAGCGAACCCGTGAGCCATTGCGAAAAATGTAACACCCCGTCGGCGCGCTACGTGAACTGCTCAAATGCAGACTGCAATCGCCTTTATTTCCTTTGCCAGAGCTGCGAAGACAACAGCGGGCTCGCCTGTTGTGACGCCTGCCAGGGAGTGGAGAGGACTAGGCAACCAAATGAGCGACTTGCGCCACATCTGCGGTCGGAAGGAGAACGGCTGCGACATCAACGGCATCGAGCCAAGCGTCGGCTTGCAGCGCAAAACTTGCCAGACCGTAATACACTTAACTCGTGAACTTTCCGACCGACAAGCAAAAGCTTGATGATCAGGCATTGAACGAGGTCGTTCGTCGGGCGCAAGAAATTCAGGATCAAACGCACCTGATGCTCGAGCCTCATCCCGACTTGCATCACTACGTGCGTGCTGCAGAAGAAGCCGGCATCGATCGAGATGCAACGATGCAGGCTCTCCGCGAGCGCCTCAGCTTTCCGGTAGACAAGTTCAAGGTGGGAGAGTACGTCTTCGCAAAATCGGCGGACGGCCATTTCTACGTCGCTGTTCTCACGGAAATAGAAGGCCGAAATGCCAAAGTTTAATTCCTGACCGGCACCGAACACCACTGTGACGCGGCCGATTTAAGGCTGTTTAGCCTTACACCAGGTCAAAAGATTAGCTACTTCTCCAAGTCGTCCGGCTTTTGGTGGGAGGGTCAACTAGCGAGCTACAACCGAGACAAGCGCCACATCAAAGTGAGTTCTTGGGGTGATTCTGAAACGGTATCGCTGGAGAAAGTGCGTTTGCCCAAAGAGACGCAATCGGTTGGTCCCGTCCAACAAGCGAAGATTTGGATGATCGCGGCGGCTTCAGCCTTAGGGGGCGGAGTGATCGGTGCGATCGTCATGCGGCTACTGATGCGATAAAAAAGGGCCGGTCCGAGAAATCGAACCGGCCCCCAAGTTTTTTCGACTTTAATTGGGTGCGGTCATGACAAGCGTACGGCCGCCCGTCTCAAAGTAGCGGAACACCGCTCGAG
>JAFAFM010000344.1 GCA_023423495.1 Armatimonadota bacterium | reverse complement strand
GTATCGAGCTCCCTGAAGACCCTTCTCCTCGCCCCAGAAAGCCATCATCAGGATGGAACGCTTTGGTTTGGTCTTCATGGCACCAAAGGCTCTTGCCAGTTCGACCATGGAGACAATGCTGCTGCCGTTGTCGTTCGCTCCATTGAAAATGGTATCGCCCTCGGTACCTCGCATCCCGACATGGTCGTAGTGGCCGGTTACGAGCAAGTAAGTCTTCGAAAGCTTGAGGTCGCTTCCCTCGATTAATCCAACTACATTCTTGACCAGTTTCTCCCTGAACGTTGCCACTTGGAAGAAACCATCTTTACCTACCGGTTTCAGACCTGCCTTTTCGAACTCCGAGGCAATCCAGTTCGCCGCTATGTCCAGCTCCGGTGAGGGCGTGTCGCGACCTTTCAATTCGTCGCTCGCTAGAAACCGTAGATTGGCGCGCATGGACTTGGCAGAAACGCTGTCAAAAAGAGCTGTTGGGCTTTGAAGTGGCTTAGCGTCCGCTAATTGGCGGGCACCAGTTAACGTCAACAAAGTGATAAAGATGGTTAAAGCGTTCGTTTTCAATAGTAGGTCTCGCGTTAAGACACCAAGCATACGTGTTCTGGCTTCCGAAATCTATTCAAAAGCCGAAATGCATGCATGAGCGTCCGGTGTGTAATATGAGTATAAGGGCTGGAGAGCGATTGAGAGAAGATAGATCAGAAGCCATCTTGGCCCTGCAACAAGGGGCTCGAGAGAAATGGGGCCGATTCGAGGACGCCGTATATGACCGGCTGACCTGGGTTTCCCGTGGCCTCGGTCGAGGTTGGACTTGGGCAGCCAAGCGTCACTTCGTGATCCAATACGGAACAGTCGTAGCTGGCCTCGCGCTTGCTTTGTTCTTCGGCCAGGTTTTTCTCCACCATGAACCTGTCCAAAGCCAGTTGCTGCTCTTTCTGCCGGCGGTTTTGCTCAGTACAACCTATGGCGGCATCATGGCTGGTCTGGTGGCATCGATCATAGGTGCCCTTATTGCGTACATTGTCTGGCCACCCCAGGAGCACAGCCGTGTAGTCACAACGACAGGGATTTGGGAGACATTGCCTTACGTTCCTTATCTGTTGTACTTCATGGTCTGTCTGATGGTTATCGGCCTTTGGAAGTTGCAGGAGAGACGGCAAGCAGAGGTCGTTCGAATAAAGGATGAATTGGAGCAACGAGTTTCCGAGCGGACGGCAGAGTTAGAATCGGCCAACGAGGAGCTCAGTTCCTTCTGCTATTCGATGTCTCACGACCTTCGCGCTCCGATGCGTAACATTGCCGCGTCCAGCGCCCTCCTCCAAGAAGAGTTAAAGGGCAAGTTAACAGGTCCAGCTGAAGAGTTGGTACAGGGCATTGGCCGCTCGTCGACCCGGCTTTCCGAGCTGGTCGACGACCTACTGAATCATGCTCGGCTCGGGAATGCCGCGCTGAAGCCTCGGTGGGTGAACCTTACTGGAATGGCCGATGAGATTGGCAGCGCTCTTCGCAAAGAGGCTTGGCCCTGCCGGACGATCGAGTTCAGAGTTCAGCCAAATATGGTGGTTACCGCCGATCCGCTCCTGCTGAAATTGGCGCTCCACAACTTAATGGAGAATGCTTGTAAATATTCAAAAGCAGACTCGGATCTCGTCATCGAAGTAAAGGAAATGCGAAGTCGCCACGGAGCTATTTTTGCGGTCAAAGACAACGGAATTGGTTTTGAAATGCAATATAGCGACCGTATCTTCGAACCCTTCCAGCGTTTGCATCGAGATTCGGACTATCCGGGTACTGGCATTGGTCTTGCAAATGTCAAACGGATTATCGAACGTCATGAGGGTCGGGTCTGGGCGGAGTCCAAACCTGGCATTGGCACAACGTTCTTCTTTACGATAGGTGAACTGAAAAAGAATTTGGCAGACTTGCCCGAAACGGAATCGTTCTAGGATAATTGTCCGCAAAAGGGCTGACGCCCGCTCAAAGAAATCCAGCGCAAACTTAACTCGTCGTCCGGGGACTAGAGGACGAAGTTCGCAAAGGAGGAGAGCATGGAAAAGGCATACGTCAGTGATGCTTTTCTAATCGAACGGTGCCAGATGGGCGACAAAGCTGCATTCGGGGTGCTGATGAGCCGCCACCAAACGAGGGCATTCCAATACGCGCTAAGGCTAACGAAGCACGTCGAGGAAGCACGGGATGTTGTCTCGGAAGGATTCATACGCGTCTTCCGTGCAATTCATCAGTTTCGCAGTAACAGTGCTTTTACTACCTGGCTTTATAGAATTCTAAGAAACTGCTTCTTGGATATGCGCAAGCGTAAGTCGTTACCAATCGTCGCGAGCCTGGACGCCGTGCGGGAGACCGACGATGGGGAAATCCAGATGCAAGTGGTGGATACGGGCCTCTCGCCACTTGAGCACGCACAGAAAAAGGACCACTCATCTCGTGTTCGCAGAGCCATCGCGGAGCTAACGGAAATCCAACGAAGCATGGTGATCCTGTATCACGGAGAGCAGATGACATACGAGGAGATCGCCGAGCGGCTCAACCTTCCAGTCGGGACAGTCAAAAGCAGACTGAATCGCGCCAGAATCGCATTGAAAGACATCCTCGTCCGGCAACCGGAGTTGCTCAGCGGCTAACACTGCAAAGTCCCGAACTCGTTTCGCTTCTTTCGCGGGAACCGTGTTACACTCTGCGCCAATGAAGAAGTTTGTTTTCGTTTTAACCCTGGTCGCGGTGGCCTCGCTATCGTTCTGCCAGAACCCTGTCGGCGCTTGGAAGGGCAAGCTGAATGTCAACACGGCAACGATGCCGAAAGCTTCGACACCTGAACAGCAAAAGATGATCGATAAATTGCTTGCCCAAGTAAAGGCGGCGACACTTAAATTGGATATGAAGGCAAATAAGACCTTCGCTATTCAGATTCCATCGATTGCGGGCCAACGCGCTAGAAACGCAGAAGGTAAGTGGTCTCAAAGCGGACGCACGATCACGCTTATCACTACAAAAGAAGATGGCAAGCCCCCGAAGGACAAAAAGCCACAGAAGATGATCATTGATGCAAGCGGCAAGAAGATGAGTCTTACCCCCACAGGTAGCAAGCAAGCGGCGATTATTTTCACTCGATAAGCTTTTAATCCGCCAAGGATTAGAGGGACCCGGCTAAAATCTGAGGTCCCTTTTTCTATGCGAAAGCACGAAATCCCCGTCCTGATAGCGATCTTCCTCGACTTGGCCGGCTTCGGGATGGCCTTTCCGGATGTCCAACTAAGGGCGGAAAGCTTGGGCGCATCCGGTCCCCTCATCGGAATCATCCTTGCCAGCCTCTTTGTCGTCCAATTCATCGCCTCTCCAATTTGGGGCAAGTTCAGTGACGCAATTGGCCGGAAGCCAGTGGCGATCCTCTGCACTCTCCTGAGCGCTGTCTCGATGATTCTGTATGCAACGACCGACAGCTTAGGGGGCATCTTTTTAAGCCGCATCGTGGCCGGACTCGCCGCAGCCAATGTGGTCGTCGCGCAAGCCTACTTGGCCGACCGAAGCAGCGAGGAGAACCGTGGTCAGGTCATGGGCAGAATTGGCGCCGCTATATCCACTGGATTGATTGCCGGACCATTTCTCGGCGGAAGGTTGGTGGAAGTTGGCGGGAGCCGCCTTATGGGTTTCGTTGCCGCCGCGGCCAGCGGCATTGGCGCACTCGTCTTGCTCATCGGAATGAGCAACCCGAAGCCGAAAGGTCCTGTCGAACTACCTGCTACCCCAATCTTCGATTTCCGTCTGATTCGGGACATTCCGCGGTTGAAGATGTTTTTCCTCTTGGCTGCCGTAGCCTGGTTCTCGCTGGCATGCCTGGAAGGCACGTTCGGACGTCTGGTCGCGGACATGTACCAATATCCGCTGCAAGAGTTTGGGATGACCTTTACCAAACCTCAGGGTGCCTCGGGGGCGATCTTTGGTTTGGAATCTCTTATTGCCTTTCTAGTCCAAGGACTGCTCTTCGCCAGGATTTCGCGGTCGTTGAGTTCCAGGAGCCTTTTGCTGATCGGCTTTATCCTTCAGGGAGCAGGTCTACTCCTCACACCTTTTGCACCTTCGTTTGCGGTCCTGGTGCTGTGGAGTGGCATTTTCAGCTTTGGGGGAGCCATTGCCAACCCGACCATCAATGCGGTCTGCTCACAACTGGTCCCTGAGAATAGGCAGGGAGAACTGTTCGGTTTACTCCAAGCCTCGAGGTCCGTTGGATTCCTTTTCGGACCCATTCTGGGAGGAGCGCTCTTCGACTGGCATCGGGCTCTGCCGTACGTCGCGGCCGGGGCCGTTTTACTGGGGGCGTCCGTGCTGGTGAACTGGACACCTCAAATGAGGCTCACCCAAGGAGATTAAACCTTGGGTCGATATGACTTAGAGCGGTAGCTGCCCTTGCTGGACTTGCCCGCTTCCTGACTTTGACTGTGGGATTTCTGGTCCTCGCCGGCCTCGTTCTTCTTGTGAAGATCGGCGATCAGTTTCTTGATCTCTGCTTTGCTCTTCTTTTCCATATTCCTCCAGACGTTTCAAACGGGGAAACCGGTTAGGTCCTTCCCTAAGTAGGGAAGGACATTGATGGCTCTAGGCGTCGGCGTAGAGATAAAACTCGTACGGATGCGGCCTTAGATCGATGGCGTCGCACTCGTGGACCAGCTTGTACTCAACATAGCTCTCGATGAGCTCCTTGGTGAAAACATCTCCCTTCAGCAGGAACTCGTGATCCTCTGCTAGCGCTTGAAGCGTAGCCCTAAGCGATCCTGGAGTCTGAGCGATGCCCGCTCGCTCGAGCGGCGGCAGTTCGTAAAGATCCTTGTCCAGAGGCTTCGGCGGCTCGATGCGATTCTGGACTCCATCGAGGCCAGCCATCAACAATGCCGCGAAAGCTAGGTATGGGTTCGCCATGGGATCTGGAGCTCTGAACTCGACGCGCTTGGCCTTTGGAGACTTGCTTACCATCGGAATCCTGATACAAGCCGAACGGTTTCTGGCCGAATAGAGCAAGTTGATCGGCGCCTCATAGCCCGGCACAAGGCGTCGATAGGAGTTCGTCGTGGGGGCGCAGAAGGCGAGCAGCGCGGGTGCGTGCCGCAGAAGTCCTCCGATGTACCAGCGAGACACATCGCTCAGGCCCGCATACCCTGCCTCATCGTACATTTGAGTTTCGCCGTTCTTCCAGATCGACTGGTGGACGTTCATTCCACTTCCGTTATCGCCGAAGAGCGGCTTGGGCATGAAGGTGGCGAAGCAGCCGTGCTGATAAGCCGTTTGCTTGACGATGTACTTGTACTTCATCAGCTTGTCCGCCATCGTCGTAAGGGTGTCAAACTTCATGTCAATCTCACATTGACCCGCGGATGCGACCTCGTGGTGATGCATTTCAACGTCGATTCCCACAGCTTCCATGTTGAGAACCATTTCGGTGCGGAGGTCTTGAAGCTTGTCCACCGGTGCGCAGGGGTAGTAGCCTCCCTTCTGCTTGATCGTAAAGCCGGGTGTGTCTTCGTCGCCGGAGGTCCAATAACCCTCCTCAGAGCGAATCTTAAACCCGGAGTTGTAGGGATCGACGTTGAACAAAAGCTGGTCGAAAATGAAGAATTCGGCTTCGGGACCGAAGTAGGCCGTATCACCGATTCCGGTTGACTTCAAGTATTGCTCAGCCTTTTCCGCCGTGAATCGAGGATCTTTGGGATTGGGCTGGCGGGTCAAGGGATCTTCGATGTTGCAGATGACGACCGCGGTCGCGACCTCGGTAAATGGGTCCATGAACAGACTGGAGGGATCCGGAATAAGGAGCATGTCGGATTCATTGATCGTTTGAAATCCGCGGATACTGGATCCGTCGAACGGAAGGCCGTCCGAGAAATGATCTTCGCTGAAGTGGCTGACGGGCATGCTGAAGTGCTGCCACGTGCCCATGAGGTCGGTAAAACGAATGTCCACGATCTGGGCTTCGTTTTCTTTTACAAATGCTACGGCGTCTTTAGGGGTCATTCTTCCTCACAAAATGAACAATCGTTCGATCGACATGCCTCGAGCGAGCGTTGCTCGGGAGCCTCCGGCGCAGACCACGTGTCCCGACGCCGTACAGCGACAACTTTTGGCCACTTCGCCGAAAAGCTGAAAGCATTATCACCGATTAAGGACGGTGAATAAAAGTGGATGGATGTCGATTTATAAAGGTCCCTTTTTGGCATGCACCAAACGAGCAATTTCAGCGAAATCGATTGGCTCGGCGGGGGGCAAGGTGACCCCTTCTCCCGTGGCGGTCTGGTAAGCCTCGGCGGCCCGAGCGTTCAGCCATGGTACTGCACACCGATAAAGCAAGGCTTTGTCTCCACCTACTTGGTCAGCACGAAGGCGGGCTGATTGATCCGCGTAGTGGAGCGTAATCAGGTCGCTCATCGCTCCCAATCTAATCTGATCGTCTGGGCGATTCCGCATGGCTTGCGAGGCCAACGTGCCGATGAAGCTGTCACTGGCGCCTTCAAGCGAAATCTGTCCCTCTTTTTCCTTCTTGAATAGCCTGTCAGCCAAAAAGATTCGGTTGATTTCATTGGTGCCTTCGTAGATACGGCTGACGCGGGCGTCGCGATAGATTCGGGCGATTGGAAACTCCTCAGTGAACCCATATCCTCCGTACACCTGCAAAGCCTCATCGACGATCCAACCCTCTACCTCAGTCGAAAACACCTTACAAGCCGAGCATTCCGCCGCAAACTCCTCCGCGGCCCGGCGATTCCCCTCGATGGTCCCTCCATAAGCTTGGAAGGCCAAATCGATCAGTGCGCCGGTTCGGTAGATCATGGACTCAGCAACGAAGAACCAAGCCGCCATCTGCGCAAACTTCTTCTGCATCAAGCCAAAGCTGGCAATGGGGACTCCAAACTGCCGTCGGTCTTGAGCATAGGAAGAACTTTCCTCGATCGCGAGTCTGGCTGGCCCAATCGACATCGACGAAAGCTTGAATCGACCGAGGTTGAGGGCATTGAAGGCAACATGGTGACCTAAGCCGGGTTCGTATAGTAAGTTTTCCGAAGGGACTTCGGCATCTTCCAACACCAATCTGGCCGTCGAAGATCCTTTGAGTCCCATCTTGTGTTCTTCCCGACTAACGTTTACACCGGGAAAGTCCTTCTCGACCAAGAACGCGCTGAATTTCTCTCCGTCGACCTTGGCCATCACGAGGAAGAGATCTGCCCACTTAGCGTTTGATATCCACATCTTGGTGCCGTTGAGAATCCACTTGTCACCGCGCAATTCCGCCCTTGTTGAAACGGAAAGTGCGTCACTCCCACTATTTGGCTCGCTTAAAGCGTATGCGCCGAGCCACTGCCCCGAAGTCAGCAAGGGCAGGTATTTTTGCTTTTGAGCTTCCGTGCCAAACAACGACAGACCAAATTGGCTGATGCCGCTCGTGATTCCGTAGGTTACGCTGAACGAAGCGTTTAAGCTCATGTATTCCAAGATGCGTGCCGCCAAGTTCTTGGAAAGTCCGAGTCCGCCATACTGCTCAGGGGAATCAACGCCACAAAGACCAAGTTCTCCCGCCTTTTTCACCAAGGTTGGCATGAGTTCGCCTTCTTGGGAGTCGAGACGATAAGAAAGGGGAAGGCCCTCCCCCCGGCTGAATTGCTCCGCCACCTGAATCATCAGGGCATCGTCCCCTTTGAAATCCTCAGGTGTAAATATGCTTTGGGGAGTCTTGGAAAAGAAGTCGCCGCCTTGGACGGCATTCAATGAACTTGTTATAGGCATCGTCATCCTCGACGGTGTCGTCGCACCAAGATTATAATTCCTTGGCAAGACGCTACAATACCCCTACATGTTAGGGTGGATAATTGCGGGATCAGCGATAGGCGGTGTCCAAGCCGCAAACCCGGCAGCTTCGGTGGATAGAAGTGGGGAAGCCAGATTGCGCTCGATGCTTCAACAGATCGTGGATCGCAAAAAGTACGCTTGCTACATCTCGAAGTCTACAAGGGAAGCGGGGCGCTTGGATTTCTATCCGGACGGCGAAGTCGAAGTTTGGCGCGACGGCTACAAGTACCGAATTGAATTCAACGATATGTGGGGCAGCTTTTGCTCAATCGTCACCGACGGCAGCAAGACTCTAGAGGACCCTGGTTTCGATGCCGTGGTTGTTCGTAAAACCCCGGCGAGGTTGTCGCAACTCAGCTCAGCGCTCGAACCAAACGGGATGATTGGATCCCCATGGTTCTATCTTGCTGAGGGGCCGACGTTGCTCGACAAGATTGACAAGGACAAGTCCATCGCCATGGGCAAGACTGACAATTCCGTGGTTTGGAATACGACGCTGTTCGGCGATCTTACACTGACCCTAGAGCATTCAGATAAGGATCTTCAAATCTGGGTCATCGACTTCAATCGTTTGGCGTGGCAAAAGGAAATGTTTGAAGCGTTTCCAGATTGGTACAACCCGCCGGACGCTGCGGCGTGCTGGCGTCATCGAGTGATCGTCCGGTCTGGCCCATTCCCCTCTCGTGCATTTGACCTGAAGCCACCCAAGGGAAGGCAGGTGCGCGATGAAACCAAAGTCGCCAAGAAGCCCCCTCGAACCTGAATGCAGGACCCTTCCTGCTATACTTTCACTCGGTGGGGCCTGTAGCTCAGTGGTTAGAGCGTGCGGCTCATAACCGCTTGGTCGCGGGTTCGAACCCCGCCGGGCCCACCATCGTTAGAGCTCTTTCTTAAAGAAAGCAACGATTGAATCCAAAGCTTTGGGAGCGACGGCCCCGACGAACCCAGTATCGCTTTTCTTTTGGACCGGTTTTAAATTGTGCGATGCGCCCTCTACAATCACCGAAGTGTTTGAGCCCGACTTTCTTCGTTTAGAAGCATCCACAAGCAGTGGAAAATCGCTCGTCGCCGAAATTTGAGAGTCCATTTCACCCTGAAGGACCAGCACTGGTCCGCTGAAGTTTTGAAGTTCTTTGACAGGGTCGATGGTGAAATATGCTTGGAGCAGCTTCGCAGTGCCCGGCCCAAAAAGCGCCCTCAATCCAGGTAGCACCTTTGTTGGCGTTGTGGCGGTTCTTTTCACATGATCGATTGCCGTACTTAGACTCTCCATATGCTGCTTATGGACGTCTGGCGTTGCACCCTGAAGTGTTAAGATGCTATCAATTTGCTCCTTCATGACAAGGTCCAGGGATCGTCCAGCCGTTCCCAGCAGTGCGATAGCTTTTACTAGTTGCGGCTCTTGGCTGACCGCGCAAATCGTGATTAATCCACCCTCGCTGTGCCCTGCCAACCCTACGCGACTTGGGTCAACATCCGGCCGATTCTTCACCAGCTTGACCGCAGCAACGGCGTCTCCAACGAATGATTCAAATCGAAAGAAGTGATCCGCTTTTGACAGGTCCTTCGGCCAAATAGCCGAATTGCTGTGCGCTGCCCGCTTGTCAAAGCGGAATGTTCCGATTCCCGCTTTAGCGAGATCGGTAGCGATGGATTTAAGGAGATCCGTGACAAGGGCAGGTGGCTGGTTTCCGTTGCGATCAGTTGGACCACTGCCGGGCAGAAGGATGACAACTGGATTCTTTTGAGCTTTCGAAGGAAGAACAAGACTGCCTTTAAGTGCAACTCCTTCAAAGCCGGTGAAACTCAGCTCGGCCTGAAATGGAATCAAGCCGACCGATGCAAGAGCAGCAGCGATCAACATGCCGTCAGTATAACGCCGGTAAGTTACTTGGTCTTCTGCCACCGACTAAACGGGAACCAGATGAACTCACTGCGGCCGATTATGTTCTCTCGTGGTACAAGACCCCAACCGCGGCTGTCGAAAGAACCGTTTCGGTTGTCGCCGAACATCAGATAGTAGCCATCCGGAACGGGGGCCGGAGGTAAAGACTGCAGCTCGTCTAAAACTGTTTGCTCTTCAGTCGTTAGCTCATTCCGCTGCTTCCATTCGCCGTAATCCACCCATGCTGAAGAACTTTTGGGATCGATGTTAAGGCCCACGCCAAACTGCTTGGAAATGCCGCTAACGTTGTAGTTGGGGCCAGAACCGAGGCTGCTGTCGATAACTACCGGGATATATCTGCCTTCCCACTCTTTTCGAACGCCGGTGTACTTAACAAGCTTCCAGTCGAAAAGCATCACCGGATCCTTTAGGTAAGGCTCATTGACAACCTGACCATTTCGATAAAGCTTTCCGCCACGCACTTCGATAACCTGTCCGGGTGTGCCTTGGCATCGTTTAATGAAGTCGACTTTAACCTCACCTTTCTCGTCCCGTTGATCGCGGTTCGTGGCCCACACCGGAGGCTTGAATACGACGATGTCGCCGACCTTTGGATCGGAGTATCGGTATATGGCGTTGTTGGCAACGATGAAGTCGTTAACCAGCAACGTGTCGATCATCGACTCGCTCGGAATCAGAAAGGCTTGAACGGCGAAGGGTCGGATGAGAAGAAAAACAAAGACGCCAGCATAAACGATGGCGTCCAGGAATTCGTTAAAGAATCGCGCAATGCCGTAACCACCTGATCGCAGGTGCTGGGCCGTATTCTTCAGGACCGTATAAAGCGCAAGCCGAATAACCGTACAAACGGCGACGAACAAAACGACTTGACTGAGCGGGGTCCGAGCAACCGTGTCGATAAACTCTCGAAATCCGCCTGGCGGACTAGCTTGCGCGAATATCGGCCACACGATTTAGCGTCGCTCTTTGATTCGCGCTTCCTTACCGACCTTCGTTCGAAGATAGTAAAGCTTTGCGCGTCGAACCTTGCCACGCCGAATAACATCGATTTTTGCAACGTTCGGGGAGTGAATCGGGAATGTACGCTCGACGCCGACGCCGTTCGAAATCTTTCGGACCATGATGGTCTCGGCGATGCCGCCGTTCTTCACGGAGATAACGACGCCTTCGTAAACCTGGATTCGCTCTTTGTTACCTTCGCGGACCTTTACGCTGACCTTTACGGTATCGCCGGGCCAAATCTTTGGCAAATCCGACTTCTTGCAATCCTGTACGACACTCTCTAAAATCGCCGCTTTCGACATCTTTCTGGTTCCTGATTCAACCGCGCGGGCCTTGGTGGTAGCGCGAACTTAGGATGATAGCACATCCCCTGTCTCGTTATCCACGGCGTGGGCCGCCCATAGGTCTGGCCGACGGTGCCTCGTTGTTTCCACGGCCCTTTGCCGCCGCCACTCCGCAATACGTTTGTGGTCGCCGCTCAGAAGAACGGGAGGGACCGATAACCCAAGATAAGTTTCGGGCCGCGTGTAGTTGGGAGCGCTCAGCAACCCATCCGAGTGACTATCTTGGGCGAGGCTGTCCGCGCTGCCCAAGGCCCCGGGGATGAGTCGGGTTACCGCATCTGCCATGACCATAGCTGGCAATTCGCCACCGGTGAGCACATAGTCACCGATGCTGAAAACGTGGGTGGCGAAAAGCTCCTCGATCCGATGGTCGAACCCTTCGTAATGCCCGCAAAGAAACACGACTCTTTCCTTTTGAGAGAGTTCCT
>JAFAFM010000302.1 GCA_023423495.1 Armatimonadota bacterium | reverse complement strand
AATCATCACGCCGTCGGCTGACGGCTGGCCGGTTACGGGGTCGAGTTCCGGATGGTTCTCATTGATCCAAGCGATCGGCTTCTTCTCATTGTAGAGGTAGTGGTACACGCCGATGATCTTGCGAACTTCGCGGTCCACATCCGCCCTCGACTGTCCACCCAATGGACCCTGGATCCGGGCCGCCTTAATCTGCCACTCCAGCCACGAGTCGGACACCGTGCCGTAGGTGATAATGCCCTTCACTGGTTGCTCGGCGGCGATGATCGGCGCGTGGCAGCCGCCCATGCTGTGCCCGAAGAGGAATACCTGATTGCGGTCGACAAAATCGTACTTGTCCAGGGTCTTCAGGGTCTGCCGATAGATGTCCAGTTCCTCATCGAATCCCACCAAGAGCGCGGGGCCGCCTTCGCTGTCACCCACACCGGGTTTCTCCACCCGAACGGTGACCCAGCCATCATCGGAGAAGGATTTCAGGATCTTGGAAATCACGTTCGTCGAGGAGAGGGGCGCTTCGATGGAGCTTGCATTGATGCCCTGAATCCAGAAGAGCACGGGGCGCTTGCCCGCAGCGCTCGGCTTTGTCACGAAGGTGCGGATTCGGTTGCCGTTGCTGACCACATGGTCGTAGATAGTTTCGTAGTTCGCGCCCTTGTCGGCCTGCTTGGGAAGCACCTTGACGTCTACCTCCATGGGCTTGCCCGCCCGAAGAATGGAGAGCTTGACCGACGGCGAGTTCAGGGACTTGCGGACAAGTTCGTTGTACTCCCCGAAGGTACGGAATTTCGTCGCGTTTACTCCCACGACGATATCGTTCTCTTCTAGACCGTTGGCCTTCGCTGCCACTTGTAGGGCAGCCTGCGGCGCTAGTTTTAACTCGGATTGGAGTTCGGCGGGCAGGGCCCGTAGGGGAATGCCCAGCGTTCCTTTCCGGGGCAGGGCTTGAGAGCAAGCGGTTACGGCTATCGAGAGGGTGAGGAAAAGGGACAGCAAGCTTCGCATCACACTCCATACCGCGCCAATTTGGCTTCGGGTTCCCTCGGGTTAAATGCACTTGTGAGCATCGCGATCACCGCATTCTATGGCCTGTTCGCGCTGATCGCCACCATGAACCTTTTGCTTATGCGTCGACCCCAACCCAAGTCGGGCGACGCGTCCTTTTGCGTCCTGATTCCGGCGAGAAATGAGGCCCCAAACCTCGGCGAGCTTCTGCCACTGCTTCAGCAGCAGGCGGGAGGTCCACCCAAGATTTACGTCTTCGATGACGAGTCCGAGGACGGCACGGCCGAAGTCGCCGCCAACTTGGGCGCGACTGTCATCAAGCCCCGCGAGTCGCTGCCCGCCGGCTGGGCGGGCAAGAACCGGGCATGCCATGAACTGGCCAAAGCCGCGATCGAGGATTCCAATGCCCGCTGGCTGCTTTTCCTGGATGCGGACGTCCGGCCAGAGCCAGACTTTATCCAGACCATGCAGGGCTTGGCGGCTGCCTCCCCGCGGGCGGGCGTCCTGACCGGATTTCCAACCGTTCTTCCCGGAAGGGGGCTCGAGCCGCTCTTCCTGGCATGGGTGGGCTGGATCCTATTGTCGACGAATCCGTTTGGAGTCGTGAGCCGCACCAAATTGGGTCACAACGGCTTCACGAATGGCCAAATCCACGCATGGCGGTCAGATGTGTATGCCCGGCTTTGGCCGAATGAGCAGGTGCGTCACCACCTGATGGAAGACGTGATGATGGGGCGGCTGTGCGCCAAGGAAAAGGTTCCGGTGGAAGTCGCCAACCTAAGCCGTGTGTTGCGCGTCCGGATGTATGAGAACTGGCGGGAGACGCTCGACGGCATGAGCAAGAATTCGTTCGAGATCACTGGAACCTATTCGGGTGCCGTGCTGCTCGCCCTCTTCATGTTGTTCTGTGCCCTGGGTTGGGTGTTGGCGGGAAGTTGGTGGTGGCTCGCCTTGACCCTTCTGACTTGGAGCGGGCTCATGGTCGCGGCAATTTGCCGAACGCCGATTTGGCCGGTACTCCTAACGCCCTTATCCATCCTGATCGGCGCTTATACGATTTTGCGCTCGGCATGGTGGAAAAGAACGGGCCAGACAACCTGGAAAGGCCGGGTCTATCGCTAAGACTAGCTTTCGAATGGGTCGACGCTTGGTTCGTCGCCCGCCGGTTCTGTTTTGGCCCGCAGATAGAGGAGAAACGCTCCAAGTAGCAGTCCCAAAACGGCGCCGCCGATCAATCCCGTCAAGATCTCGTTGATGCGGTAGTCCTGATACACGGAGTTACCCGCGGAATTGAACAGTGGCCAAAGCCAGGAACCCAGGACGCCTAATGCCAACGGCAAGACTCCAAGTCCGCCTGCCATTGCAAGCTTATCTGCATCTCGATCTCGGTCGATCATCGTGCTCATTATGCCACTTTCCACCCTAATGGGCGGCAGTGGCCTCGGAAATCTGTCCAGTCATTTCGATGACTTCCTTTCCGTCGCGATTGACAAGTGTGCCGCACGGTCCGCCATCCCAGGGGTTTTCTTCCAGGCCTTCGACCGTAGTCCCGTCGAACCGATAAACCGGGAAGTAGTACTTCGCCACCTTCTCGGCCTGACCCTCAATGTAGTGACCCACGATGATTCGGCGGAACCTGTCTTTGCTTAAGTTGGGTCCGGAGCCGTGGATGAGGGAACCATTGAAGAAAAGCACGTCGCCCTCTTTCATCACCATCGGAATGGCTTCGTACTCCTGTGGAATCGGCACTTGGTCGCCGGTGAAGCTCTTCTCGGAGTCCGATGTGCCCGGGCAGAGCATGGGAAT
>JAFAFM010000057.1 GCA_023423495.1 Armatimonadota bacterium | reverse complement strand
GTCCACTAAAGACATCTCCTTGGCGAGGGCAGATAGCTTCGCTCGCAGGACTTTGTGATAATCCCTGTCCAAGGCATAGCGAGCGATTCTGGGTTGGCCGGGAATGGGGAGATTCGGCTGATTGTAGTTCAGGGCAACCGCGATAATTGAACGCGCAGTCGGAAGTAGCTCACGAGGGTGCTCCTTCAGTGCTAGATGCTGATGCAGGTAGTCCATGGAAGCGGCAAAACCTTTGTCCAGCCAATTCCGATAGGCATCTAAGTGCGGTGGGGCGGTCGCTTCACAGATGCCGACGAGGTCAAAACCCAGGTACAAGGCGATTTGCTTAACTGCGCTTTTATCGATGGCAGATGCCTGCTGTATCATTACATTGAGGAAAGAGACTTTGCTGGTAAACGTGGCGGCACTCTGCTTTATACGACCTCAGTGTGGAATCAGGATGCTTGTTCGGCAGAGATAACCGTCCACAAATTCTCCCATTCCTTCATCTCCAGTTCCTGTGGACGAGCTTTTTCTCCCAATCCCGCCTTTTCGAGCCAAGCCAGGGCCATTTCCCTCGAGATGGAGTAGCCAATAACGAGGTTGTTCACCATCGTTTTTCTCGGACGAGCAAACCCAACACGAATCATCCGAAAGAAGCCATTCTTGCCTTGAATGTCGAACCTTTTCGGCTTGAACTCCAAAACCGTCGAATCCACCTTGGGAGGGGGTAGAAAAGCACCTGCCGGAGCCGAGCACACCTTTTGGATGTTGAACTGGGCTTGAAGGTACACACTCAGCGATCCGCGTTCCGATGTCTTAGCAGGAGCCAATACTCGGTCGGCCACCTCTTTTTGCATCATCAGGACTGCTACATCGTAGTGTTCACTAGCCTCGGCGATGACGGTGAGAAGCGGACCCGTGATGTAATACGGAAGGTTCGACACCAAGCCGCGGGGAGTCGGAAGGTCCTCTAAAAGCTCAGGCAGATTGGCTTTCAAAGCATCTGCCTTGCGGACGTCAACTCCGGGTGCAGATTCGGATAGGGCCGCGATCATCCGGTCGTCCAGTTCGATCGCAATCGCCTTGTCGGCAAAATCTGTAAGGCGGGTGGTGATGACGCCAGGACCGGGGCCAATTTCAAGGACACCCTTACAATGAGAAAGGCGTTCCGTGATTGCCGCAACGACTCGAGCTGAGCACAAAAAGTGCTGCCCAAGCGCCTTATGGGCGGTGAGCCCATGGCGATCAAGAAACGCCCTTAGCGAAGCTGGATCTGTAAGATCAACCACGCTTGCTGAGCACGTGCACCTTCACCTTCTTTCTACCGAAGGCGAGGGCGGTGGCCCGGCTGTCGAAACACAAGTCGATGCGGTTTCCTTTGATGGCGCTGCCCGTGTCAGACGCAATCGCGAAACCGTAACCCTCAACGAAGACCATGGTGCCCAACTTGATCACGCGCGGGTCTACCGCTACGTGGCCATAGGTGGCCCTCAGTCCCATTCGGGTGTAACCAGTCGCGCCTGGACCAATGGTCGCAGGACTAGGGTCGTATGCGGTCGCTTCCATGACCAGCACCTTGCCGCGGCTAAATGCACTTCGGCTGGTGGGATACCCAGATTTCCCCATGACGAACACCGTCGGGGTGGGCTCAATTCTCTCTTCCTTGATCAGCTTCTTGGAAACCGGCTTGCCATTCTTAATAATGACTTCATAGGTTTTATTTAAGGAACCGGGCTTGCCTGATTGCGCTTTTTGAATACGCCCGGGTCCAACCAATCGGCTGAACTGATATTGCACGGTCGAAGGGATTCCCTTCTTTTCTACACGGGTTTCGACCGTTACCTTATTTTCATCCTCGTTTGCGATTGCGATGGCCCCGAAAGAACACACCACCATGCAAACGATTGCACTCACGATAGGTGAGCAGTTGCGCATTTGGATCCTCCTCTTGCCTGGCTGCAGACCAGAAGGTTGTACCCCAAAGAGCCGACACGGTCGGTAGAACCAAATCAATTGCTAGGAAGAAATACACTATATCAGTTGCCTGATTTGAACCTAAATTGGCCAATTATAAAGAGAGCAATTTAGGTCCTAGGCCCTTAATACGGAACAGTTTGAGCCTGCGCGATTGGCCATGGATCGTGCAAGAACAGTATTGCTACAAGCAGGATTTCTCCCGACATCTTCAGTGTACAGAACTCTATTCCCGGTTTCTCTTGGTGAGATTTGCAAAGAACAGAAATAGGTGAGCCCATCCAGACAGGTATCCGAAACGGGCTCTGAACAGGTTGGTCGATTCTCGATATCGAAAGTCGGTTACTGCCTTATCCTTCCATGCAGGGTGATACAGCCTGGTGAAGACCTGCCAGATGTGGGTATCGAGGGGCACGGCCTCGCCGCGATCATATCCATATAAGGCAATACAATCCGCTAGTTTCGGACCGATTCCGGGCAAAGTTACTAACTCTTTAATAAGGTCTTGGTAGTCGCACTGCTTTAACGCGTCAAGCCATATTTCTCCACCACGATTTTCGATTTCCTTTGCGGCATTAGGGATGGTTGCTGCCCGATAGCCAAACGCCGAATTGCGGAGATCCTCTTCCGGAATGGAAGCAATCCGTTCTACGCTTGGAAACGCGTTGAACCCTTCACTTAAAAGTTCGCCATAGGAACCCAGTTTCCAAGTCATTGGAATGATGCGGCTAAGGTTGTTATTCGCGGTGCACATAAAAGTAAACACCGTTTCTACAAGCGAGCTGGGGCGCATCAACCTTATTCCGGACATCGCTTTAATCGCGGGTTTGATCTCGGGCCCGATCTCAACAATCTTAGACTCGATTTCAGAAACGTCCACTTCAAGTCGAAACAAGCTAGTTACGGATTCGGCAGAACCATTGCCCTCGTAGGCTAATTCATTTCCTTGGCGACGGAAGCGGTACCACCGGTCGCCATCCACGCCTTCCCAAATCCCCTCTATCGTTTGCCTCCACCTGAATACCTGACCGGATCTTAAGCAAAGGTCGAGTGAAAGGCGATCATCCGGAACTGGCACGTTGCCGGTTATGTGAGCGCTCCTTCGGGAAGCAATGCCAAGAATTCGTCTTCTGTAAGGACTGCCACGCCAAGTTGCTCGGCCTTGGCAAGCTTTGATCCGGCGCCGGGCCCGGCGACCACATAATGGGTGTTTTTGCTCACGCTGCCGGCCGCCTTCCCTCCCATCTGAAGCACAACCTCTTCTGCCTGTTCCCGAGAAAATTTCTCAAGCTTTCCGGTGAATACAAAGATCTGATCTTGGAAGAGGTCGCTTTTTGGTCCCTCCGGCTCCACCGGGCTCACTCCGCAAGACAGCAGATCACTGATTAGCTCCTGATTTGCTGGATCCTGAAGCCATTCCTCGATTTCTTCGGCCGTGCGCCGGCCGATATCAGCAATCGAAATGAGATCTTCGACCGTTGCATCTCGGAACGCCTGCAGAGACTTGAACTCCTTCGCCAGGTCCTTTGCACTCCGATCACCTACAAACCTGATCCCAAGCCCAAAGAGGAATCGTTCAAGCGGTCGAACCTTGCTTTCTTCGATTGCGGCCAGTAGATTATCGACACTTTGCTCGCCGAGTTTCTCCAATCCGACCAACTCTGTTCGGTGCTCCTTCAATCGGTAGATGGAGGGCAGATCAGATAGAAGTCCCAAATCGAGAAAGCGGTCGATCAGCTTTTCGCCCAACCCTTCGATGTCCATTGCGCCGCGGCTGACGAAATGCCGAATCTTGGCGGAGACCTGGGCCGGACACTGCTTATTCGGACACCTAAGCACGACCTCGCCCGGCTTCTCTCGCAGCCGCGTCCCGCATTCCGGGCAAGCCGTCGGCGTTTCTGGGATCGGCAACTCGGCTTCCCGTTTATCCAAAACCGGACCCACGACCTCAGGAATGACGTCCCCCGCCCGTTGCACGATTACCACGTCCCCGGGACGGACGTCTTTGCGTCGAAGCTCCTGATAGTTGTGAAGGGTGGCGCGGGTTACCGTCACGCCGCCGACAATTACGGGCTCGAGGTCTGCAACCGGCGTAACGGCGCCTGTTCGACCAACTTGAGCAAAGATAGAATTAAGTCTGGTGAAAGCTTGCTCGGCGGCAAACTTGTAAGCCGTCGCCCATCTGGGTCCGCGCGACGTGAACCCCAACTGCTCTTGCTCATCGAGCGAGTTCACTTTGATGACCACCCCGTCGATTGCGAACGGAAGTTCGCTCCGTAGGGCGTGCACTTCATCCACAAACTGAAGCAAGGCATCGATTCCCTTTACGACTTTGGGCTCGGTCCTTACTGCGAAGCCCAAATCGCGAATCTTGGCGAGCACGCACGCTTGCGTGTCGGCCAAGCGTCGTCTTCCCTCTAGCTGGATCGCGCCTGTGCCGTAGGAAAAGAAGTTGAGTTTCCGCTTTGCTGTCAGCCTGGAATCCAGTTGCCGAAGACCCCCTGCAGCTGCATTGCGCGCATTGGCAAATTGCTGCTCCCCCCTTTCGGCTCGTTCCCGATTAAGCGTCTCGAAGACGGGTTTGAACATGAGGACCTCGCCTCGGACTTCCACCGTGCCCTTTAAGGGTTCCCGTAGTCGAAATGGGATGCCTCGAATGGTCCTTGCATTGGGCGTGACATTTTCGCCGGTCGTCCCGTCGCCACGCGTCGTTGCAATTGCCAAGGCCCCGTCGACATAGGTCAGAGAGATCGATGCCCCGTCAAACTTGAGTTCTGCGAAGTATTCGACATCTTCGCTGGTCTCCAGCCCGCGCTTAACCCTATTGTCGAAGTCCCGCAGTTCATCGTGGCCAAAGGCGTTGTCCAACGACAGCATGGGAACCAGATGCCGGTGGGATTCGAAGCCCGCAACGGGTGGTGCGCCAACCCGCAGAGTGGGTGAGTCAGGGGTTTGGAGTTCCGGATGGTCTTCTTCGATCTTCCGAAGCTCGTGAAAAAGGGCGTCCCATTCGCTGTCGCTTATCTGCGGATCATCCAGGACGTAGTAACGGTAGTTGTGGTGTTCGAGGAGCTCTCTTAACTCGGCTGCGCGAACGGCGGGATCCATCTCGGCAAGAATACCGCTGACCCTGCTTCAGTCTTCGATGCCAATTTCAAGAATTCCGTCAGCAACGTAAATAGGCGCTTCGAAGCGGACAGCGAGAGCGATCGCGTCCGAGGGTCGTGCATCGATTTCGACCTCTTCCTTGTCGGAGCGTACATAAAGCTTCGCGTAATAGATCGTGTTCCAGAGGTCATCGATGACAACTCGGTCGATCGTCGCGTTCAAACGATCCACCACGGCCTTAATGAGGTCGTGGGTCATTGGACGATCTGGCTGGGTCCGCTCCAAGGGCAAGCTGATCGCCTGAGCCTCATAGGGGCCGATGAGGATGGGAAGCTTGCGCTCCCCATCGGAAAGCAGGACAAAGCGCGAAATGGAGCCGTTGCTCTCGGCCGCAAAAACACCTTCTATTTGGACTTCTACAAGCTCGCCAAGCGAGCCGTGATCGCGAGGCGACCCGCCCGATTCGTAAGGAAAGAACGAGGGTGGCTCCTCGAAGTTCTCGGGATCGTTCGCTTCCTCTGACATGTCCTAACGTTACCTCTGTAAGGCTTCGGCGGAGTCAAAGCGCTTGGGCAATGTGACCGGCAAGAATTTGCTCTCCACTGCAAGCCGCTTATGCTCTTCGACTTGATTTGGATCTGTCGTGTAGGCCACGGCGATCACCGGCTTGCGCTTTTTGGAAGCCCACTCCAGGCGCTTTACTGAATCCTTTACGAACTCCGGGTCAGAAGGCTTCCCTACTTCATCCAAGCCATAAAACAGGCCATCTGCCACGTAGCCATCCATCAGATTTCTGATCACTGGGTAATCCATCATCTTGCCGGGATTCCTCATAAAGGTAAGGAATCCTTCCCGCAGCGATCGACCCGTACTCATGATGTCCGAAGCAAGGCGTGCGTCCATTCCAAGATTCCTGGTTGTCGAGGGCACGGTGGAAATGACAATCCCATCAAATCCTGCCCTTGCTACGACCGAAACCAACCCCGTCTTGCCGAGCAAACGGGAGCGAAGCGCCGTACTTGCCGAGTCCATCGGGTAGTAACCCTCTGGCGTTCGTGTGCGCAGCCACGTTGGTGCATCGTGATCCAGTTTTCCGTCGCCGTTAGGATCCCAATCGTTTCTCCAAAGAAGTGCGTTCTTGGGATGGGCCGCCATCGCCGGAAAGTCGACGAGCACGATTCTCCGTCCCTTAGGCCCGTTCTTGAGCGAATTCGCAATGGATTCAGGCTCGGGCCCCCAGGTGGTGAACCGGATGACGATCAGATCGGCGTCTGAGCCCTTAAGGCGAGCCATATCCTGTGAAGTGCCCACATCACAGGACCGAATCGCAACGCTTTTCCCATCGCTTAAGACGATTGTTGGAACTTGCGCTGTTTGAGAAACGACTGCAAAGAGTAAGGAAACCACAACAGATATTAGACGGTTGCGCGAACCTTTTGTATGACACTGTCAAGGAAAACGCCGTTGGTCGGCGTTCGCTTCAACAGCTTGATCAAACCTTCTGTGGCATCGATGCTATTCTGCTCTTTGGCCATAAGCCGCCGAAGCTGCACGATGCCTTCCATCTGATCCTTCGTGAACAAAAGCTCCTCGTGACGCGTTGAACTGCGGCGAATATCGATGGCGGGCCAGATTCTTCTTTCCGACAGTTCGCGGTCGAGAACGATCTCGCTATTGCCCGTACCTTTGAGTTCCTCGAAAATGGACTCATCCATCTTGGAGCCGGTATCGACAAGCACCGAAGCGATGATAGTAAGCGATCCACCTTCTTCGATGTTTCGCGCCGCACCAAAGAATCGGCGAGGGCGATAAAGCGCGCTCGGATCCAGGCCGCCGGTCAGGGTTCGTCCGCTCGGATTGATCGTAAGGTTGCTGGCTCGGCTTAAGCGAGTAAGGGAGTCCAAAACAATCACCACGTCTCGCCCAGTTTCCACCAAGCGCTTGGCTTGCTCCAGGCACAGCTCAGCGACGCGCATGTGGTTTTCTGCGGGCTCGTCAAAGGTCGAGGAAATCACCTGTCCCCGGACAGAGCGCCTCATATCAGTAACTTCTTCCGGTCGCTCGTCCACCAGAAGCACCATCAGATAAACCTCGGGATGATTGGTGCTGATCGCGTTAGCGATCGTCTTCATCATCGTGGTCTTACCGGCCTTTGGAGGCGAAACGATCAGCCCGCGCTGGCCTTTGCCGATGGGGGAAATGAGGTCGACGATTCTCGCCGGGATATTGTCCGGCACGGTCTCCATCACCAACTTTTCATTGGGGAAGAGCGGGGTCAGCTCGTCGAAATTCTTCCGGCGCTGCATCTCGGGTGCGGCCGTGCCGAATCCGTTGACACTCTCGACGCGGAGCATTCCCTTGTACTTCTCGCCTTCCTTCGGGAGCCGAACTTGGCCAAATACCATGTCGCCGCCGCGTAGACCAAAGCGCTTGACTTGCGATTGGCTTACGTAAACGTCGTCATGCGAAGGTTGGTAATTGTCCTTCCGAAGAAATCCCCAGCCATCGTTCAGGATCTCTAAAATCCCTTTGGCATAGATTGCCTCGTGTTCGACATTTTTGATCGGCAGAAGCAGCTCGATTAACTCGTGGCGCAACAAAGACTTGGGATCCAGTTTTGCTGACTTGGCCGCCTTCAGCAGGTCGGCGGGAGTCATCTGGTCAAAAAAGTTGTAGTCGATTTCGGGAAGATTCTCGAGATCGGATTGAAGATCGGCCTTTGGGAGACCCTCGCGGCTACGGCC
>JAFAFM010000022.1 GCA_023423495.1 Armatimonadota bacterium | reverse complement strand
CTGCTTTTGATCCGTGTTGAAAGATCGATACCGAAGCATTCTGCGGAATGTCGCTTTCTTTGAGGACGAGGTCGCGAGCCAAATCTTTATAGCGATTCTGGGGAAGGTCCCCAGACCATTCAATATTTGCATGCCACGGACTCCTCTTCTCCATGTACCTGGCTTGAACTGGGTTATCTGAAATAACGTAAAGCTTCATCGGACGCATCCAACCAGAACGGAATGCATCCGTGGGCATCTTATACGGGTAATGCGGTTTATCCGTTTTGAAGCTAATCCGAATCGCTTTTGTTTGCGTTTGTGCGCCCGGCTTCGCATCGTATTTGAGGGCGGCGAAGACCCAGCTTTTCCGACTGTAATAGTCCAACCATTCGGTCATTTGAGGGCGGCTTTTAAATCCATTCTTTGTAAGCCAAGCGGCCATTGCGTTGGCATCGGCGGCCCTAAGGACAGTAGCGATGTAGTCTCCGACCCGTTCCTCCTTGAGTATCTCCAGGGACCCGGCTGCGCCGGCCGATGCGTAGCCGCCCCTGGGGTGGGGGATGAGCCCTTCCAACGTTTCAAATGCGCGCGGATTCGCCACGGCAAAGTCTGGAACTGAAGGTAACGGAACAATGAAGCCGAATTCTTTCGCCTGAGTCTGGAAATCAGCTTGCCGAATAAAGTGCTCGGTCTTGGATTTGGCGTCCCAAATGATGATCGCAGTCTCCTGTCTCATCCAGACAGGTGGGCCTGCCGAGGCCGGGCAGCAGGCAGAAGCAACGCCTGCTCCAAAGACCATGAGCGTTGACAGCGCGTAGATCCGCTTCATACCTCTTAGTGTAAGCCGAGAGACGAAGCCGTTCAATAGATTTATTTTGGCGGGAGAAAACTCATTACGTCCGCTACAATGTGCCAGCCTTTGCCGACTTCGCTCTTCCAAACGTGTGCCCAATAGCCTCGGGTGGGCGTGTCATTAAGCTTGCCTTCAAAGATGCCCCAACACCAGGCCAAGTCGGCGGACCCAGCAACATCAATCTTGCGAAGCTCCCACTTGCTCAAGGCTAGTTTGTTCTGGGCATGCCAAGCCAATAGCTCCGTTTCACTCTGCAGCGGCATTGCCTTGCTCCGGTAAGCAATGAGCTCTTTGTTGTAAAGCAACTCAAGCGTCTTCGGCAGTTCGTCGGCGGTCGACTTGCGCACGTCCTCCTCGAATCGGTCGATAAGCCCCTTTGTCCGGTCGATCATGTCAGCAGTCACGAATGCAGGCTTCGGCTCGCCTCGGACCTTCATCTGAGCGGGGAACTTGGGCTCAGACGCCATTGGAGTGCCCATATCGAAAACCACCTTTAGTTCGCCATCTGAGTTCTTCTTCCAGATGGAAAAGTACGCCATGTGGGTGACGGGTCGCTTCGCGGGGCTTAAGTCGATGAGCTTCGCCGGACCAGTGGTGAATCCCATATCGCCACGGCCAGACGATTCGGCAATCCGAGGTTCCCAGGCGAGCAGATAGTCGAGGGGTTTCTTCTCCTCGGGCTGCTTGGAAAGAACCTCATGGGCAACGTGAGCTTCCGGGTTGAAAGCGATCCCATCCGGGGCGAAAAAGTGGAGGAATGAGTTCCGCATTCCCTGCACAGCGGCCATCCGGGAGAAAGCTCGCTCGACATCCATGAATGTGTTCAGGTTTCGGCGGTACTCCCCTTGAGGTATCAGAACCAAGGCGCAAGCAACAGCGGCGATCATCTTTAGAGTTTACGTTTCGCCGGGCGGGTTATTTCAGCTTTTGGACCCGAAATCCTTCGCCATACGTGGATTCGATGGCTTCTCCATCTTCCACTGCTCGATCCTGAACCATATTCGTGACGCGGGTGAGTCGCTCTCCATAAAACTGACTTTTGTGAATCTTGAGCATTTCCGCTTTTCTGTCCCAGAATTCGCTGATGTCGGCGATATAGTTCGGCTGACTCGTCGAGAATCGCATCAGCCACTCTACGCTAGGGGCATCGTCCAACGCTTCGGCGACGGCCTGCCCAGAGATGCGGTGATCCTTGTGTGAAAAGCGTGGCGGATAGTCGAAATCGAAAGCGAGAACGTACTCCGGTTTAAATTTTGCGAACTCCTCTCGGAGCCGGGTCACCAACTCTGCCGAAGTCTTCAACCTTCCGTCTGGATATCCCAGAATCACGAGATTCTTTCCGCCCCAAGATTTGGCGGCATCGATAGCCTCTTGCCGACGCTCGACCCGATTCTTGGCGGCGTCAGTTAACGGGCCGTAATAAGCTTTGTCGCCGTCGGTAAGAATCACCTGCCAGATTTCGGCCCCGGATTCTTGGAGCCTGGCCAGCGTTCCGCCGACATAGAATTCGCTGTCGTCCGGGTGAGCGGTTACGATCATCACTCGGGTTCCCGGTGAGAAGAGGCGCTTGGAATCGGGATCGACACGTGGATTAGGGTGTGGCACTGGGCGACGGATAATGTCGTACTCCCACGGCTGCCAATTCCAGAAACCCCAAAACGCGGCCATCAGCGAGCCATAAACCCAAAATCTTCGACGGCGGTTGCGCCTTCGCTTTGCCGCGCGTTCAGCATCCATTGGCAAATGAAACGGTTGGTGGGCGCAATTCGTTCGCTTAAGCATTACCAGTGGGTCTGTAAGGCCCACTTCGTTTAAAATTGGAACCGTCTCTTTGGAATTTGACTTAGCCAATACAGGAGAAGCTATGAAGTTGAACACGCTGTTACCTACCGTCATCGCCTTCTTGGCATCTGTTGCCTGTACGGCGCAATCAACACTTCCGATCAAGGTGCAGTCAAAACCGCCCGTGCGGAAGGATAAAGTCGTTAAGTCCGAAGCGGAGTGGCGAAAGATCTTGACTCCGGTCCAGTATCAAATCTTAAGGGGTAAAGGCACGGAGGCGGCGTTCTGTGGCAAGTTTTACGATCACAAGCAGGCGGGGGTCTACAACTGCGCGGGATGCAATCTGCCGTTGTTTTCCAGCGACCATAAGTTCGACTCAGGAACTGGCTGGCCTTCATTCTATCGCCCCGCCATTCTGGAAAACGTCTGGTACAAGGCTGATCGAAGCCACGGAATGAACCGTATCGAAATTCTGTGCGCACGGTGCGATGGTCACTTGGGCCATGTGTTCGACGACGGCCCTCGCCCGACGGGATTGCGCTATTGTTTGAATTCAGACTCTATGGTCTTCGCACCGCGAAAGTAACAGCTTTTTTGGAGAACGGAACATCCGGCCGAAGCCGGATGTCGAAATGGTGTCTGGGTTCCCGTCGGTTGAAACATACCTACCAGACACCTCCTACCAAGCCCCGGCGGCGAGTCCTGACCATCGTGCCCCGGGGCCTCTTTTTTTATTTGCCGCCCGTCATGCCCAGATGCTTCAGGAATGCATCCAGCTTGGGCTCACGGCCAAGATAATCGCGAAGCATGTCGAACTCGTCCATGGTGCCTCCTCGCGCAAGCACCTTGTCTCGGTAGTACTTGCCAGCTTCCGGCGATAGGATGCCCAGTTCTTGGAAGCGTTGGAACATATCCTGCGCGTACACCAGCGACCATTGGTAGCCATAGTAGGCGCCTTCGTATCCGACGAGGTGGCCGAACGAGGTCTGGTAGTGAACGCCAGGCACCCGCTTGTAA
>JAFAFM010000229.1 GCA_023423495.1 Armatimonadota bacterium | reverse complement strand
CCCTGGTACACCCATCACAAAGTCTTTGCCGGCCTCTTGGATGCGGATAGTCTCGCCAAAAATCCGAAAGCATTAGAAGTTGCCAAGAAATTTGCCGACTGGGCAATTAACACCACGAAGGGCCTGTCCGACGAGCAGTGGCAGCAAATGCTAGTGTGCGAGTACGGCGGCATGAATGAAAGCCTGGTCGAGCTCTACGCTCGAACCAAGGACGGTCGTTTCCTCGATCTCGCGAAGAAGTTCTATGATCGCCGAGTTCTAGACCCATTGAAAGATGGCAAGGATGTACTCCAGGGCCGACATTCCAACACCCAAATTCCAAAGCTTGTTGGTCTTGCCCGAATCTATGAAGTCACGGGAGACGAAAAGTCCAAAGATGCCGCAGAGTTCTTTTGGGAAACTGTCGTCCGGAACCATACATATTCGATTGGCGGGAATAGCAACCATGAATATCTCGGGCCGCCAAAAAAACTGAATGACCGGCTGTCCTCCAACACTGCGGAGACCTGCAACACCTACAACATGCTTCGCCTGACACGGCATGTGTTCTCCTGGAATCCATCAGCGGAAGCCGCCGACTATTACGAGCGCGCCTACCTAAACCATATTCTGGCCTCGCAGAATTCTTCGACGGGCATGATGACGTATTTCATGCCGCTTGGCAGCGGATCCTTGCGACGCTACAGCAACAAGTTCCGAGACTTCACATGCTGCCATGGCTCAGGCTTGGAGAACCATACCAAGCACGGGGACAGTGCTTACTTCCACGCTGGAGGGAAACAGCTTTGGGTCAACCTCTACATGCCTACGAAGTTGACCTGGCGAGAAGCTGGAGCCGAAATCGAGCAAAATACCGACTTCCCCTACAGCGGCAAAGTAACACTGCAGGTGTTAAAGGGCGCTCCTCGCGAATATGAAGTTTTGCTTCGTCACCCCGCGTGGGCAACAAAACCCTTCGCCATCCTCGTAAACGGCAAAGCTTTCACCCAGGCGACGAAGCCTTCGAGCTATATCAGTCTGAAGCGCACATGGAAGGCAGGCGACAAAATCGAGTTTACGCTGCCGATGGAGTTGCGCACCGAAAGCATGCCCGACAATCCAAAGCGGGTCTCCCTGCTGTACGGACCCGTGGTTTTGGCGGCGGACATTGCCCCTGAAAACCAACCGAGCCCGCGTATTCCGGTATTGGTTACCGGGGAGGATCCCATTTCCAGTTGCTCAAACCTGATCCCTCGCAGCCCCTGCATTTCTTTACTCAGGGCGCGGGCCGGCCGAGCGAACTGAAGTTTCGCCCGTTCTTCCTCACCGCCAACACTCGCTATGCGGTGTACTTCGACCGATTCGACGAAGCTGGCTGGCGCGCACTCGAAGCAGAATATCGAGCCGAAGAGGAGCGACAACGGGATTTGGAAGCCAGAACGTTGGATTACGTGCGGATCGGCGAAATGCAGCCCGAGCGCGATCACCAACTCAAGTCCGAACGAAATGATGTACGCGAAGCAAACGGTCGTGGATTCCGAACACCTCTTGCTGGGGGATGGTTCGAGTTCACGATGAAAGTAGATCCTCAATCGCCGGTCGATCTGGTGATGACCTACTGGGGAAGTGATCGCAGTGAGCCGGAGTTCGAAATCCTCGTCGATGGTGCCAAACTAGTCACCGAAACGTTGCCCGATCGCCAGCCGAACCGCTTTTTCGATCAGGTGCGTTCCATCCCAGCGGAAATGACAAACGGCAAACAACAGGTCACGATTAAAGTTCAAGCGATACAAGGAAAAGCGGCCGCCGCCGTCGCCGGCGCCAGGACAGTCCGCCGAGCGAAGTCGTAACAACATGACCCAACCTGAGTTTTGGTTTGTAACGGGCAGCCAGCACCTGTACGGCGAGGAAGCGATTCGTCAGGTTGCTGAGAATGCTAACACCATCGTTGCAAGCTTGTCCGGCCAACTCAGTGCTCCAATCAAGCTTGTCGCGGTCCCGCCAATGACTCGGGCGGAAGACATTCGCAATCTTTGTATTCGTGCGAATTCCGACGAGGGCTGCGCGGGATTGGTGCTCTGGATGCACACTTTCTCTCCGGCGAAAATGTGGATCGGCGGGCTGACCAAACTCAACAAGCCGCTTCTTCACCTGCACACCCAGTTCAACAGAGAACTGCCATGGGATTCCATCGACATGGATTTCATGAACTTGAACCAAGCCGCCCATGGAGACCGGGAGGCCGGTCACCTCCATGCCAGGTTGGGATTGAGAAGGCAGGTCGTTGTCGGACATTGGGAGGATGAAACCGTCATCCAGCAGCTCGACATGTGGTTCAGGGTGGCCGTAGGTTGGCAATCCCTCCAGACAACCAAGATTGCTCGCTTCGGCGACAACATGCGGCAGGTTTCCGTCACTGAAGGGGACAAAGTTGCCGCCCAGGCTCAATTTGGGTTCAGCGTCGATGGATTTGGCGTCGGTGATCTTGTCGAGGCGATCGATAGTGTAAGCGCAAAAGATGTCGATTGCCTGATAGATGAATACCGCGACCTCTACGACCTTTCCGAATCGCTTTTGCCGGGTGGAGGAAAGCATAACGACCTCCGGGATGCCGCCCGACAAGAACTCGGAATTCGGCAGTTTCTGCAGGATGGAGGCTACGGAGGCTTTACCACCACCTTTGAAGATTTACATGGGCTAAACCAGCTTCCCGGTTTGGCATGCCAGCGCCTAATGGCTGAAGGGTATGGATTCGGCGCCGAAGGAGACTGGAAAACCGCCGCACTGCTACGGTTCGCCAAAGTCGCTGCGAAAGGATTAACGGGCGGTACCAGCTTCATGGAGGATTACACCTACCATCTGGACTCCAATGACCCTCAAGTGCTTGGCGCCCACATGCTCGAGATCTGCCCCACCATCTCCGCGCAAAAGCCCCGACTTGAAATTCACCCCCTCGGGATCGGGGGCAAATCCGATCCCGTCCGGTTGGTGTTTGATGCGACTCCGGGACCAGCCGTGAATGCATCTCTGGTCGACATGGGCACACGCTTCAGGCTGGTAGTGAACGAAGTGGAGGCAATTCCGGTTCCCGCCATGCCAAACCTGCCCGTAGCCCGCGCAATTTGGAGATGCAAGCCGGACTTCAGAACTTCCGCCACAGCATGGATCTATGCCGGAGGAGCGCACCATACCGTTTACTCATACGCACTCGGCAAGGAACACTTCCGGCTGTTCGCCGAGATGGCGGGGATCGAGGTGTTGGTGATTGACGAAGCCACAACACTCGACCGCTTCCGCAACGAAATCCGGTGGAACGAGGTTTACTACCACCAACGTGGCTAAGTATTCCTTGGGTCTGGACTACGGGACGAACAGCGTCCGCGCCCTGCTTGTAGATGTCGGAAATGGCGACGAGGTCGCGACAAGCGTCTTCGCGTATCCATCCGGGGAGAATGGCATCCTCTTAGATTCCCGCGATCCCAACGTCGCTCGGCAAAACCCCCGAGACTATTGGGAAGGTTTTGTGGCCGTCACCAGGGACGTACTCCAGAGCATCGATCCCAAGGACGTGGCCGGGGTG
>JAFAFM010000082.1 GCA_023423495.1 Armatimonadota bacterium | reverse complement strand
GCTCGGCATAGAAACCACGCGAACTCCGATACTCTCGCTTTCCAGCTTTTCTGCCGCTTCCACACAGCATTGGACTTCGCTGCCGGTTCCAACAAGGATGATGTCAGGTGAGCCGCCACTCGCTTCTCGAAGAACATAGGCCCCTTTCTCGGCAGGATGGTTGCGAACATCGTCCGGTGAAATCGGAGGCAGGTTTTGCCGACTTAAGACGATCAAGGTTGGAGTTTTTTGGGATTCCAGCGCGACCTTCCACGCCACACTTGTCTCGTTGCCGTCGCAGGGCCGAAACAGGTTCATATTTGGCATTGCCCTAAAGCTGGCAAGGTGCTCAATTGGCTGATGCGTTGGTCCATCTTCCCCGAGACCGATCGAGTCGTGGGTGAAGACCAGGATCGTCGGGCAACCCATTAGTGCGGCAAGTCGGATAGACGGGCGGCAGTAGTCGGTGAAGATGAAGAAAGATGATCCGAAGCCTCGAGTTCCTCCGTGCAAAGTGATCCCGTTGGCCGCGGCAATCATCGCATGCTCCCGGACCCCGAAGTTGATGTTCTTCTCACCCGGGGTTTCTGCTTGAAAATCTCCCGAGTGCGATTGATGCGTAAACGTGCTCTCGACGAGATCGGCTGCCCCGCCCATGAGTCCAGGGAAATAATCCTGAATCGCATGGAGAACCTTCTGGCCCGACTTCCTGGTCGCAATTGATTCGGAAATTGTCGGAAGTGCCTCGACCCACCCGTCTCCAGGCTTGCCCTCGATGAGATTTCTAAAAGATTCCGCAAGCTCGGGATGATCGGCGGCGTATCGCTCCAGCTTTTGATTCCATTCGGACTCTGCCTGACTTCCCTTGTCTTTAGCGGAGCGATAGAAGCCCAATGCTTCAGGAGAAACGTAGAACTCCGGTTCGGCGGGGATCTTAAGGTTTTCCTTGGTTAGCTTGACCTCGTCTGGCCCGAGGGCCGCGCCGTGAGACTTGGAAGAGCCAGCCTTATTGGGTGAGCCGAAACCGATTGTGGTGCGACACAGAATCAGCGACGGTCTCGGATCTTTCTGTGCCTGCTGGATGGCTGCATCGACCGCCGCCGTATCCATCCCGTCGATTCGCAAAGTGTGCCAACCGTAGGCATCAAAGCGCTTAGCGACATCTTCGGAGAAAGTGATGTCGGTCGAACCGTCGATGGAAATGTTGTTGTCGTCGTACAGGAAGATGAGCTTGCCGAGCTTCAAATGACCAGCAAGTGAGGCAGCCTCGGCCGAGACACCCTCCATCAAATCTCCGTCCGAGCAAATGCCGTACGTGTAGTGGTCGACCACTTGGTGACCAGGCTGGTTATATTTGGCAGCGAGGTAGCTTTCTGCGATCGCGAAACCGACGGCGGTTGCAAATCCCTGACCAAGCGGACCCGTGGCCATTTCGACGCCAGGAGTCATAAAGTTCTCTGGGTGCCCGGGAGTCTTGCTGTGAAGCTGCCGAAATGACTTGAGGTCTTCGATGGTCAGGTCATAGCCGGTTAGATAAAGCAACGAATAGAGTAGCATCGAACCGTGGCCGGCCGAGAGGATAAACCGATCTCGATCAAACCACTTCGGGTTCTGGGGATTGTGTTTGAGATACTTGGTCCACAACACGTAAGCCATCGGCGCGCACCCCATTGGCATTCCTGGATGGCCGCTGTTCGCCTTTTGCACCGCATCGATAGTGAGGCCACGGATGGTATTGATGCATAGGGTTTCGAGTTCGGTGGAAACGGCGGAATTCACATTGTGAGGGTACCCGCCGACGGTCACCAGCGGCGAATGAACGTTCACAGGCTCGCGGCCGGTCGTTTTTGTGTGACGGGGTATCTTGCCAGCGTGCGCTTTATCGCTTTGTGCTTGCTTCTCAGCGGGTCAGTTGCTTACTCTCAAAGCCCGACGGGAACCTATCAGCCAACGGGAGGCTCTCCGGTTGCTTGGTCCATCAACAATGCCAAAACGTTGATTTGGGGAGGCGCTCCTTATATCCCTGTGGGACTTCGGGTCGACGGCAACCCCGGCTCGATTGGGGCGGCAAAGGCGGCAAACGTTCAAGATTTATTGGTTGAGCTGCCTGCCGGCGGCACAGGTTGGGCTGATGCTATCAAAGCTCTGGAGGGTAACTCCATGCGCTATCTGCTTGAGATCAGTTCTCTCGCTCCGATGGCGAAGGGTTACGCCGTTGAGCCTCAGGCCTACAGCATCTCTGGAATTACGACTCCCCGCAAAATCGAGGCAACGATTCCGGGCGCCACAAGCGCGCTCACCATTCTGATTACGAAGCGCGACAATAACGTCGAAAAGGTCACTCGCCAAGCTCTTGAGAACGGACGCCTTAGCCTGGATGTCCGTCCTCTCAACGACCTAGATCACATCCTTTTGATCTATCCCGAAATGCGGAGTACGCAGCAGCCAGACTTATGGGAGTCTCTGGATGAGCACCGGGACACTCTGGTGACCTCGCTCAAAACGAATCCGCCAGGGCCAGGACTGCGAGGCATCGTGAACCCGCTCGGACGAACCTTTGCGCTAGCGAAACCTGAGAACCGTTTCGTCCCCACCAACGCTTACTTCCGATTTGAACTTCGGACTTATTTGGAAAAGAAATACCGAAACGTCGAGGTGGCTCAGCGGGCCTGGTCTATGTCTTCCAACCAACTCAAAACCTTCGACGATTTGGCAAGGCTTTGCCCCTTATGGTCAGGTTCAAAGGGAGTTTCGGAACTCTGGGATCCGTCGACGGACCAGTTGATTCCTTGTGACTCTAAGCGGTCCACCATCTGGACCGATATTCGGGACGTCATCGAGGCTGCCGGCGCGCGACGATACCAGCGGCTGACCACCGCTATTCGTCAGGCTGTCGACGTCCCGGTGGTCCAGGAGTGGAGCGGCTGGGCTTCAGCTTACGAAGGAGAGTCGGTTGCCGTCGATGGTATCGGGGCGAGAATTTCGGGTTCGAGCCCGACTCAGCAGATTGAGTCCGCAAGCCGCGCGGCAAGCACGGTCTACCGATGGAAAAAGCCAGGCTGGCTTCTGGCAACGGAGATCGAAAACCCCGAACCAGCTCAATTTCCGGCCCTGGTCGATGATCTGGCGTCCCTGGGAATGCGGGGTTGGTACGTCAAGAACGCAAGCAAAGAACTCCTAGCCACGCTCTCCGCCCTTGCATCGCAAAAGGCGGCCGACACTTCCCTTCCAGCATTCTCTTCAAGCGCGGTTTTCTTCCCGGAAAACGCTTGGAATCCAGCCAACGCTCAGCGATTACCCGGAGGAAGTTGGTGGCTTCCGAGCCCGGCAAGTGGAAACCGAGTCGACCTCGGAACGGCGTTTTCGGGTTACCGTCTGGTTGACGGCGCGAACAGCGTCTTTGCGATTTGGTCGAATAATGGCCCGGTCCGAGTCAAGCTCCGATCCGCCAAAGCAAAGCAGCTCACGTTCGTATCGGTGGACGGTGCCGAAGTCAAGCCACGCATCGTAAAAGGCGGGGTCGAAGTCTCCATCGGTACCGTCCCCCTGCTCATTTCTGGCACGGAAGACATCCCCGTCCCAGAACCGTCGGTTCAGGAAACCATTGCCCGGTTTGCTGCACTTCGCAAATTCGCTGAGGATCGGCGCATCGACATGATGGAAGAGCGGTACGGCTTCGGAGATGCATTGGCCGGACTCGATGTTAATCCAGGTGGCAGCTATATGTCGATGCGACAATGGTATTGGCGTCTAGGAGGGCGTTTTGCGGCTTACACTTGGATCGAGGCGGAATTCTCCAAGAACCACAACTTCAGCGAGGCACAGGTCAAATTAGGCACCTCCAACAGCTATGTTCTAAACCTGAAGACCACGCTCGAAGCTTATGCACAATCGTATTACGCCGACTACAGTTTTCTTGGCCGGTCGGAAGAAGAATTGGAAGTCTGGGTTGCGGGCCGAATTCCTGCCTCCGCACGATCCTTCGTCGGCGTAAATGTAGGAGGTCAGGTGTTGACAGTGCAAGGCGAGGGCCTTTCAGCGTACGGAGACGGCTTTGCGTGGTACCGGCTCGGCACGACTAGGATCGTTCCTGGGACAAATAAGCTTCGCCTCACTGTCGACGCACCACAGGGGGCAGATTTGAGCATCGACACCATTCTCCTCTTTCCTGGTTCTTACCGTCCAAATGGAGTCATCCCACCTGATCCGGTGGACTTCTCCAAAGTGATCATTAAGAAGTAAGGAACGGGTTCGGGCGGTCTTTCATGGCCTCTGCCGAGAGAAGCTCAAGGTCTTGATATAGCTCAGGATCAAGCTTTACCAGACCGTAAAAGCAGGTGGGTTGCCCTGTTCGGACGGCCCAGCCGGCATCGCCATAACTATAGTGCCACCACTCGTCTCGGCAGTTCGAAAACCCTGCTGAGGTGAGAGCTTCATAAATCATCATGCGGTGCGACCAATGAGGCTCCTCGATGCCATAAGTAAACGTTCGAGCGGCTTGGAATCGCTGGAGGGGCGACCAGACATCCACTTCGTTCCCCTCCGGATCCAGGAGCCAGACATCGACTGCAGCGCCTGTACAGTGACCGGGAGGAGCTTTCTGATCGGTGGGCGCGACCCAACGGCATACCGTTCGGCGAAGGGCGGCGTGGTCCCTCTGAGGAAAGGCTTCTTGGGCCGACCGTAACATGAAATCGTAAATTCGCTGTTGCCGCTCGATGGGGCGCCAGCCCTCGACCAAGCCCAAAGCATAGGGTCCCGGTATCTGCAAGCTGGCGGCATGGACCATTTCCGCCACGGTCTTTCGGACATAAGGGATCACCTGTGGCCGGGCAATTTTCACCCGCGGAGCATAATCGCGGATATCCACTAGCGGCTCCCCGTTCTCAATCTCGGGAATTCTATTTAGGGCTCGGATCGGCTCAGGACTACCTTTTGTTCGGTCCCAGCGGGGCGTCAATATGCCGCCCTCCGCGGAGGAACTACCGGACGCCGGGTCGGAGCCGAGGTTTTCGACTTGAATTCAAATGAGGGGACGAGGATTACGTCAGCAGGCATAAGCTTAGGGTCAGCCGGCGAGCCTTTCTTTATGGAATTGATATCCACCTTTCGAGTCTTTCCTTGACCGCCAAAGACTTTGCGAATCTCAATCGCGTCCTTCCCTGCTCCGACAGTCGTTCCCCCGGCCGCCTCGATCGCTTCAAGAAGTGTCATTCCCGGTTTAAAAGGTACCAGCCCAGGGTTCTTTACGTTTCCTGTGACGGTCACATAACGCCCATTTTCCGCATGCTCGATCTTCACCTGGTCGCCGCGCTTCAGAAGGGTCTTTCGACCAGTTTCGGTCCAATCCGCGCCGGGCACGATTTCATCCTTTCGGATGACTGCGATTTTGCTGACCACCGCGTGACCGGTAATCCCGCCCGCAGCTTCGACCGCGCCTTCAAGTGTAAGACCAGAACGGAATGGCACACTTCCGGGATTCTTGACCGCCCCCAAGACTAGAACTTCATTTGAGACGTCGAGTTGTAGGAATATCACCTGGTCACCAGGACGCAGTTGAAACTCTGGGTTCGCTTCTGAGTCGATGCGGAGAGTGTCGCCGTCCGCTGTAACGATGAGCACGGACGCCGGGTCTGCAGCATCGGTTGGTTTGGCGAGGAAGATTAAATCTTTCATGGCCATGGGCGACTTCAACCGCACAGAACCGCTTCTTTCAACTGACCCTCGGAAAGTCACCGTGCCTTGTTGTGGAGTTTTGAGCGAAATACCGACGGAGCCAACCTGCGGACCCAACTCGCCCGAAAGCCGCTTGGCTGCGTCTGGAAGACTGAATCCTGCCAGTGAGACTCGGGCTCCGCTTGGAAGTGTAAGTCGACCTTCAGAATCCAGGATAGTATCCGTGCGGAATGCAAGCTTGCCGGTTGTATGAATTGCCAGACGATCGCCCGGCCGGAGAATGACATCGTCTTGGCCGAAGGCAAATTGCGCAATGAAAAGGAGCGCGAAAAAGAGGAGAAAACGGGTGGTGCCGCAGGCCGGATTTGAACCGGCGACCCTAGCATTTTCAGTGCTATGCTCTACCGACTGAGCTACCGCGGCACGATGAATTGAATGGCGCGGATGACGGGACTTGAACCCGCGGCCTCCGGCGTGACAGGCCGGCGCTCTAACCACTGAGCTACACCCGCGTGAGGTCTGAAAGTATGACATGACCAATGGGCGATTGCAAGGGGTCGGGACCTTGCCGCCTGCCAAATTGTACTTCTAAGCAGGTACGCGGTCCGGCGTGGTGCGATTCAACAGTAGCCAATACATCGCAAGCTGCAAAACCATTTCAGAAAAGTCTCCGGGATCGGTCGGTTTCTGGATATATGAGTTCGCGCCTGACGCATAAGCCTGCTCTATCTGCTGCTCATCGTCGGATGATGTCAGAACGACCACGGGAAGGCGCTTAGTGCGGGCATCTTGTCGAATCCTGGTCAGAACTTCCAAGCCGCTTAGCCTCGGGAGCTTGAGATCGAGCATAACCACAGCCGGCATAACATTCATGTCTCGCCCGGCATAGCTGCCAGAACCAAAGAGGTAGTCAATCGCTTCTTGGCCATCGCAGGCGACGACGACCTCATTCATGATGTTGTTTCGGCGCAAAGCACGGAGCGTCAGGCGCTCGTCATCAATATTGTCTTCGATCAGTAATATGACCTTGCTCTCGGATCCAGCATTCCCCACGTTCATCTAGTTATCCATTATCACCCATGCTTGTGAGTATTGGTTGTTAGCTTTAGGACGAGGTCAGATAGGCCACAAGTTGCAGAAACCTCTTGTGAAGCGAGAATCGGGTTGTGCTAAGGTCGAATCCATGGCAGCGACCACGAAAGGACACATCGAGCACAGCAAGGAAGACGAACGAGTTGGGCTACCCGGGCAAATGCCTCGCAAGATCAACGTCACCATGATCGGGGCTGGCAGCGGATTTACGAACAGCATCTTGCGCGATGTCGTTCTGATTCCGGGAAACCAGGGCGGGGAGCTGAGGTTGATCGATATCGACGCCAGCCGCCTGGAACTGAGCCGAAAGCTGATGGCAAAAGTTCTAGAAGCCGCCGGCGAAGCGGAAAAGTGGTCGCTGAGGGCCAGCACTGATCGGCTCGAACTACTGCCCGGCACGGATTACATTGTCAATTCCATCGAGGTCAGCGGAATTGAATGCGTCCGCTACGACAACGACATTCCGCTCGAGTTCGGGGTTAGCCAGAACATCGGGGACACCATTGGTCCGGGCGGCTTGTTCAAAGCCCTCAGAACCATCCCGGAGTGGCT
>JAFAFM010000078.1 GCA_023423495.1 Armatimonadota bacterium | reverse complement strand
ATTGCGCTCAGCGTGATCTCGCGGATGGCAAATGCTGAGATCAATGCCGCCGCCTTTCAACCATTGATGGCTTTGGCCCTGCTCATCGAGAGCCCGGTCATCGACCTCCTGACCACCGCCACCACGCTCGGCAAAGATCGTCAGCACTATGAACAGTTGAGCCGGTTCGTGTGGAAGGTCATGAGCTTTGTCACGCTCGTTCATGCCGTCGTTGCCGCCACACCGCTGTACTGGACTGTGACGCTCGGCCTTATCAAACTGCCGGTAGAGGTAGCAGAGTCCGCCCGGCTTGGACTTATCATCATGATCCCATGGAGCGCGTTCATCGGGTGGCGGCGCTATTTACAGGGATTGATGATCCGGCACGGACAAACACGCTTGATCGGATACGGAACGGCGGTCCGCATGATCACCATGGCCGGCGTGGCGTTTTTCCTATTCAAAACATCCAACTACCCGAGCATTACGGTTGTCTCTATCGCTTTGCTCGCCAGCGTCATGGCCGAAGCTCTTTTTGCACACTTCGCAAGCCGGGCCGTGATCAAGACTGATCTTGCAGACATCGACCCTGAACTCACGGCGCTCACGCAACGCTTTCTTTTTCGCTTTCACCTGCCTCTTACCGCAACCACGATCGTTACTATTCTCAGCCAACCGCTTGTCTCGACCGCGCTCGCCCGATCGCCGGAGTCCACTATCGCGCTCGCTTCCTTCCAGGTAGCTAGCTCCATCATTTGGCTGCACCGGACCATTGTGTTTGCCCTGCCCGAAGTTGTCATCACGCTTTACAGGGAAGGAGAAGCGGCGAAGGTTCTCAAGCGGTTTTGCTGGATCATCGGGATTGTAACCACGGCGACGCTTGCCTTCACTGCGTCGACCAACCTGGACTCTTTGATTTTCAAACATGTGCTTGGCGTCCAAAACGAGCAGATCATTCAGATGGCTCACCTTTGTCTTGCGCTGAGCTGCCTTTTGCCGCTGACCGGCGCGCTCCAAAGCTATTTGAGAGGCGTTCTCGCAGTACACCACCTGACGGTTTCCAGGCTTGCGGCCATCTTTGTGGCTCTGTTCTGCATGGTGACCTCGCTTTGGATTGGAGTCTATGCAAAGTGGCCCGGCGTGGTGACGGCCAGCGTTGCCCTGACAGCCGCCCAATTTGCGGAGCTTTTTGTTCTCGCCAAGGCTTGGCGAACCGGTAAGGGTCGTATGCAAGCCGCTCAGGCAATCTAGCCAAACCGGTACGCTACGGGCATGAAACTCCTTTTGGCCAAGCTGTGCGAATATGCCTGCAAGCTGGAGAATCAGCGACACTGCATGGTGGGAATCTTCGACGACATCCGAGTTCCCACGCTACCGATCGACCACCCTGCGTTCTTCATTTGTGTCCAGATCGAGTTTGAAGCCGACGAGGGCGCTCAGGATTGGGTGATGGAAGCGCTATTCATGGATCCGGACGGCCGGCAACAGTTTCGGGCTCAGCTTCAGGGCCAAGTTCCGGCGTCCGACAATACCGCCATCCCGATCAAGCTTTTTGCAATGATCAGCGCGCCCCCACTTCGCCTCGAAGCCAGCGGAGATTATCGGCTGGACGTCATCATCAACGGCAAAGTGATGGGCGAAGAGCGGATTCCCGTTTTCGTGGTGTCCAGACCCTGATTGCGAACGGTCAAACCCAGAAAGGGAGTAAATAAACTGTTGGGTTTCCACGCAGGATTTGCTAAAGTCTTGAAGGCGCCCGCCAATCTTACCGACGGAGGACAATCAACTTGAGCGAAAACATGGAGAAATTCCGGAGTATGGATGGGACAGAAGCGCTCGTGCAACGCCCATTCATCAATATCGTCTTCCAGCACGGTCACCCAAATGAAGTGGGCGTGAATGGATGCCGGGTTGAAGATGTGATCGATGTCCTCGTCGACCACCTATTAGCTTTCCAGGGCCGTGACTTGGCCTGCGAAGAAAATGCCGCCGCCCTCGAGCACTTGTATCACGCTCGCGAAGCCATGCTGCTCCGCCGACGCCGGAGGGAACAGCAGGGTGTGTTGAACACCCAGAAACCGCATGAGAGCGCTAGCTTGGTTACCAAGTAAAAACTTTTGGTATCGGCTTTGCCGTGATATCATTGCTTTATGCGGAATCGCTGGTTCGTTCTGGCCATTGTCGGCCCGCTAGCAGCGTTGGCTATCGTCATGTGGTGGCCAAGGGCCGATTAGATAGAGTTTCTTCAAAAGTACGGAGTCAAAGAACAAAGGTGATTGGCTCCGAAGAAAACTCCCTGCCCCGCCTAAATATTGTCACCCGTCGCTTCGCATTCCCAGGGCCGGTTCCTGATGCCGAAAGGAAGGAATTCCGTGAGTTCTTAAAGGAGAAGGAGAAGCTTCGGAACGGTGTGCAGAATTAACATTTTTTATGGATTGACACGGGAAGCAATCAGGTCGGCTATACACATGCTTATGCCCCGAACATCTTTGAAGTCTGGTGGATAAAAGCAAAGCGCGTGCTTCGGCTTGGCCCGTAGTAATAAGTATGAGCGCCCCAAGTCTGCCCGAACCCAGCACTGACGCCGCCAAGATGATCTATGTCAATCATGGCGGGTTCCTGTTTGGCACTTACGGATCCTGCCTCATCGTGCGCGAAAGCAATGCATCGAGGATTTCCGGCTTCATATTCGGCGCGATTTTTGGTTTGGGTGGTGTCGTTTTCGCTGGCTGGGCCTTCATGCGACCGGAGACTTCCAGCAAAGTCTTCGGTGGATTAAGTCTGCTAGTGGGCTTGTTATTTATTGCCGTGGTTTGGAGCTCCTTAAAGAAAGGTCCTTGGATGGTGACTTATGATCGGGGGACTGGCCCCACCGATCCTGCCGCCGAAATCCGTTATCGCGAAAAGTCGATTCCGGTCCGGGACGTTCAATATTTGACGGCAACCTCTGCGGGCGGAACTGGCATGGCCCAGTATATGGTTGTAGCGAAGCTTCGAAGCGGCAAGGTCGAGGTGATTGGCCCAACCGGCGTCTCGACCTGGCCCTACCACTGGGCAAAGCTCGCCGCCGATTGGGTGGGCGTACCATTTGAATATCCAGGATCAAGAAGCTAGTTAAGTGCGCTAATCGTCTTCCTCAACAAATTTCCTAAGCGCTTCCAGCTTCCGATCCCAAAGCTTAGTCCGGGCAGAGAGCCAATCTTCAGCCTCATTTAATGCTTCCAACCTTAGGCTCCGAACGACCTGGCGACCCTCGGATTTGCTCTCGACTAAACCGGCGTTTTCCAAGACCAACAGGTGCTTGGTCGCGGCTTGGCGGGTCATGCCCAAACCATCTACAAGTTCAAGAGTTGGCATAGGGCCGCGTTCGCCCAAGCGCTGGACGAGTTCCAAACGGGTTGGATCGCCCAGAGCCTGATAGATGACGTGCGGTAGCGCCATTAGACCTTTGCTTGCCGGATTCCGCTTTCCACAAATGGCGGCAACTTAGCCAGCTCGGAAGTCCAACCTTCAGTGTTCTGTCGGTAGCAGAATGCCCGACGCTCTTCGGGGATGTTCTCGAAACCCGATTCCACCACGCGGAGCAGCGTCCCTTCTGGATGCTCATCAACCGTGAACCGGACAGTGGTCATTTCAGACTCGGGATATTTATCCATCGGGCAGTCCTCGCCCGGGTGCCATTTGTATGCCAGGCTGGAGTTCTCCACGCGCTCCACGACTTTGCCGAAGCAACGAGTGCCGGGCCCGAAGTCCATCGTGATAATGCTTCCAACTTGGAAGGTGCCTTCTACCTGCTCGCTGAACCATCCGGTCCAACCTTCGGGCGTGGTTAGGGCCGCCCAAACTTTCTCCGGACTGGCTTTCAACACCATTTCTTGCTTAATATCCATTGCTGTCGTCATTTACTTTTCCTCCTCTGGAAACTGTTTTTTTAGGTGGGCGCCACACTGGTTCCAACCGTCTCGCTGCCCCTCGTAGATTTCTTGCCGAGCATCGACGGGCAGTCGATCGAACTCGGATTCTCGGGCGATAAACCAGGTTCCACTTTCGTAGGGCATCATCCTAAATAGGGTTAGGGTGGAACGGCTTGGGTCGACCGAAGTTTCTTCGCTGGGACTGGGATAAGACCGAAATGCGAGAAGCTTATTGGGCTCGACAGCGGTGATAAGGATCGGTCCTTTACCGTACTTGCCGAAATCGAGCATCACGGTTCCTCCGACTCGCACCTTGCCCTCAAAATGGACAAGCTCAGCAAAGATTCCGAATCGCTCGATGAACTCCCATACTTTCTCAACTGGAGCAGGAATGAAGCCGTACCATTGGGCGACTAGCCAAGCATCCTGTCCTCGGGGGGCCATCGAAGCAAAGTCGTCGAACATCGTCGGCCACCCATTCGCAACCTGCTCGTAGGATTTTTGGCGTGTCTCTGCAGGAAGGTTTTCGAACTCCGTCTCAGAGAAGCGTAGCAGCGTCCCGCCATCTTGTTCGATCAGCAGAAATTCGACTAACGTGCTTTGATCCCGTCGAAATGACTCCGCTAATGCCGGATCATAATTCCATCGGAACGCAAGCCTCTTGCCCGGTGTGGCTTCCTCGCAGAAGACGAACCCGCGTTCGTCTTCTGAATGCATTGGAGCCAGTTCGTTAGTTTTAAAGCTTTGCGGAAATTGGACGCCAAGAAAAGTGGGAAAGAACTTCTCCGGGTCAACCAGTTGTCGCCAGACGTCCATCGGCGACGCTTGGATGTACTTCTCGATCCTAATCTCTCGTTTGCTCTCTATCATCGTGCAACCTCTGAGATGCATATTACAAGAGATTTCCGGGATATGCAACGTTTGAGATGCATTTATTTAAAGATTCTGAAAGTCGTCTAAGAGTCAGGAGGCGAAGATGAAGAAAGAGAAACCTGACAAGGTGCCCGGATCGGGCAAAGTAACCAGCAACGAGACAAGCTTCATCCAGCAAGAAGAAGATGGGATGTCGGTGCCCAGCAACAAGCGTGGCGGGAGCAATAAATGGGGTGCCAATGACAAAGGCGCTGGCGAGCGCACGCGTGACTCCAATAAGCCGCCAAATTAAACAAAGTGGGCTCGGACGGTAATTTCCGGGCCCGAATTTCTATTCGCTGGGGACGTTATACAGCCTTCCGGTCAGCACAACTGTGGCAAACAAAGGGATTCCCTCGCTATTGATGGGATTTCGGGAGACTGTAACATTGACTCCGCTGCCCGCTCCCGCCAAGTGCTCAATCTTCTCGCTACCGTATTCTGCCCAATCGCGGCCACCATCGGGTGCGATGAAAGTTTGAACAGTGTTTCCTTCGTACAAAGATCCGATTGTGAGCTCGTGGTCGCCGACTTTGCCCAGCCGCTCAACGTGAAAAGTAGCCATTTCTAGGACAAGGTATTTGCCGTCTGGCACAACGTACACCTGTGCCGACCCATTGAATCCGCCGTTGGGGATCATAACGGTGTCCCTGATCACAATCCGGGTTCCGGATTCTTCTATCGGATTGGGATTTGTAACCGTGACTGGTACCGGATTGCCAATAGTGTTTCCCACATTCACGGATGCGGTGCCTTGAATGACGACCGGCACTGACTCAGAAGCTCCGTTGATGACCTTCACCTCAGTGGCTGGCTTGCCACTTTGTCCCGGCCCCCCGCCTTGGGCAACAGTGGATCCCGCCGTGGTCAATCCTAAAAACACAGAAATGCTTGCCAAAGCCAAACACATGGTAGCGATTCGCGAAATTTTATTCATTTCTCCTCCGTTAAATAGGTTAAGTCAGTTTCAGTTAATTTCCAATAGGGACGCGACACGCCTGGTAATTCAAGTCAGACGGTAAAGTGAACTGGTGATCCCACTTTGCTTTGCTGTGCTCGCCATGCATTCGATCCAAACAGTGTCCAATCCCTTTTCTGAGGCGAAGTGGCTGACTGTTCCAGCAACTTCGAGTCCGATGCAGAAGTCCAGTTGGATTTGGGTGAGGAGGCCAGGCGACGCGGCGCCCACTTTGCAAGGCGCCTCGGCTGGAACAGTTCGCCTTATCCGAACGTGGACGCTTCCGAAGCAGCCTTCTGAGGCCAAGATTTCCTTTACCGCGGATAACTCAGCAGTGGTTCGGATCAACGGAATGCGGGTTGGCGAAGCTACATCCTGGGATCAAATGGCGGAGATAGATGTGCGGATCCATTTGAAGTCCGGAGAAAACCAGATCGAAGTCGAAGCCACCAACGGAACCGGGACGGGAATTGTCAATCCGGCCGGATTTATCTTCTACGGGACGGCGAAGAGCGGCGAAACTGTATCGGAGATCCACTCTGATAACGAGTGGACAAGTCCCGATGGCTCGGTCGTACGGCTCGGACCTTTTGGGTCAAGTCCATGGAATCTCCGCGCAGGTGATGTACCGGCTCCAGAATTCCACAAACAGCTCAAAGTAAATGCACCCGTGCGCCGGGCAACGGCCAAGGTGATCGGACTTGGGCACTACAACCTGTTCGTCAACGGGCGTCGGCAGGGTGATACACTGCTCAATCAGCCCTGGTCCCAGTACGACAAGACCCTTTATTGGCAGGAATTTGACCTGACCAAGTCACTCAGACAGGGTGGCAACGCGGTGCGAGTTGAACTTGGTAATAGCTGGTACCGTGTAGCGCGTCCACCTCAGGGCAGATATGCAAAGGGCGACGCGATGCCCGACTTCAGCAACGGACGTCCCTATCTACTAGCAGCTACTATCGAAATCGAATACACCGATGGAAAGTCTGAGAAGGTTGCCACGGACGAGAGCTGGATGTGGGCTCCAGGTCCGTTTACGCTATCCCACGTATTCGCTGGCGAGGATTTCGACGCACGACCGCAATCCAAGTTTTTGCAACCTCCGATCGTGACCAGTTCTCCCACGTCCGAGCTTAAGAAGCAAGATTGGCCAGCCTTCAAACCTGTTCAGAGTTGGAAGCCAATCGAAATCAAGAATCCCAAGTCGGGCGAATGGAGCTACGTTTTCCCGCAAAACGCAATGGCCATCTTGAAATTCCGTGTTCGCGGTAAGTCAGGCCAAACCGTGACGTTCCGGCCATCCGAAGTGATGAATGAGCGCGGCGAGGTGGTCCAGCTGAACCTTTGGGGTGGAGATGCATCGGCCTCCTACACGCTCGCGGGCGGCAAATCTGAAACGCACCAGTGGACCATGTGGTACCACGGATTTCAATTTGTCCAGGTAACCGGCGCTGTACCGGCCGGAAAACCAAATCCGGATGGACTGCCGGTTCTCGAGGACTTGGAGATGATTCACGTCCGCACGGATAACCCGCAAGTCGGCTCTTTCGAATCCAGCAGTCAGCTCTACAACGACATTCATCGCCTCGTCGATTGGGCCATGCGCTCGAACATGAGCTACGTTTTCACGGACTGTCCTCAGCGGGAAAAGCTAGGGTGGCAGGAGCAGGTTTACCTTCTTGATCGGACCTTCATGTATCGCTATGACGTCCGCCAGTGGTTCCACAAGATCGCCAGTGATTTACGGGACGCGCAAGTCCCTGATGGCAGATTTCCCACCGTCGCGCCTGATTATTTGGTGCGACCGATCGATGATCAATACAAGTTCACGGTCGAATGGGGAGCGTCCGGCGTGCTGATGCCATGGGATGCCTATGTGTGGTACGGGGACAAGCGATTTCTGAGCGAAAACTACGAGGCGATGAGGGCTTATGTCGAATTCCTCATAAAGGACGCCCGAGAAGGAATCGCTCGAAAGGGGCTCGGCGACTGGTATGACTACGGCCACAGTCAAAGCCCGGGTCCAAGTCGATACACCCCAACCGATCTAACCTCCACCTGCATCTACGCGATGTGCGTCCGGGCGCTCGCCGATGCGGCGGAAGCCCTGGGGCACGCGGACAAGGAAATCCTGCTCTACCGCGGCCAGTTCGCCTTCATCAAGCAGGCGTTCCTGAAGAAGTTCTACGACCCCGCTGCCAAGACCCTTAAGAACACCGGCAGCGTCCAATCCGGCCACGCGATGGCGCTCTGCGCCGATCTCATCCCGACCGAAGACCGCGCCGCCGTCCTTCAACACATCGTCGACGAGCTGGAAAAGAGGGGATACCAGCAGACCGCCGGCGACGTCGGGCACGTCTACTTCATCCGCGCGCTCGCCGAGGCGGGCCGCTCCGACGTGCTGCACAAGGTCTACTCGCGCACCGGCGTCGGGTCGTACGGCGGCATCCTCGCCAAGGGCCTGACCACCATGCCCGAGACCTGGGACGCGATCACCGTCGGCAGCAACTCGCTGAACCACGCGATGCTCGGGCACGTGATGGAGTGGTTCTATGG
>JAFAFM010000048.1 GCA_023423495.1 Armatimonadota bacterium | reverse complement strand
CGGGAGTCCCTCGGCGCGCCGGGTCCTCGGGCAAAGGAGCGACAGCTGTCCCACGCTCAATGGATTCTGGAATGCGAGGGTTTTCCGAAAATCGCTTAAATCACTCGCTCAAGCAGCCATTTCGCGCAGAGCAATTTGCTTTGAACGGGGCTCGTTTCAGGCTCTGCTCCCTGCTTGATAAGGGTCAACTGGTTTTGATCGGTTTCGAATCCAATCTGTGCGTTTGAGACGTCATTGTGGGCTATCGCAAACAGTCCCTTCCGAGTCAGTTTTTCCTTAGCTGCGATAAGGTCCATGGACGGCTCAGCCGCAAACCCAATCGTCCTCTTGCCAATTCTCGCGAGTTCGGCAATAATGTCCGGGTTGGCAGTGAGCCTCAAGTCCAAAGCTTCCCCGGATCGCCTCATTTTCCCGGCAATCCTTTGTTCGGGCCGATAGTCAGCCACTGCGGCCGCTCCAATAATAAGGTCGGTGTTAACAGCTTCCGCCTTCGCTTTATCCAGCATTTCCTGGGCGGATCGCACGCTTATCATCCACGCAAGCCTTGGGTAGGCCGCGGTGGAAGGACCGGCAACGACCGTGACTTCCGCGCCCATCAGCAGCGCCGCTTGCGCAAGGGCGGCCCCCATTTTTCCGCTCGACCGATTTGAGAGGAAGCGCACGTCGTCGAGCGCCTCTTGAGTCGGGCCACTCGTGATCAGGACGCGCTTTCCCGCGAGCAGCTTCGTGAAGGATAAGACCCCTAGGGCTACTTCAAGAATCCGTTGGTTTGTCGCGAGCTTCCCTTGACCCTGCTCTCCCGCCACCACGTCCCCTTCTTGAGGCTCGATGATGGTTACCGCCCGAGATGCAAGTTTCGAAAGCGATTCTTGTGTGACTTCCTGCGATAGCATCGCGGGATTCATAGCGGGAGCTACTACTACCGGTCCCTCGTAAGCGAGGGCCAATGTCGTAAGCATATCGTCACCGTAACCATTAGCGATCCGGTTGATGGTATTGGCAGTTGCGGGGGCTATGAGCAGGAGATCAGCCTGTCGAGCCCAGTCCAAGTGAGCCATTCTTCCGCGCTTGGGCTCGTCAAATGTGTCGATCAGGCACGGTTGTCCGGTCAACGTTTCAAACAGAATCGGGGTGACGAATTTTTGGGCTGAGTCCGTGAGGCAGACGCGAACTTCGCAACCAGCCCGCATCAAGTCCCGGGCCAGATCGGCGGCCCGGTAGGCGGAGATGGATCCGCACACTCCAAGAACGACGCGGGGCATTAGCCCACCACCCGATCTCCGACCCACTCGTCGAGCGCGGCGACAGTCCGGAATAGATCGTCATTTACCAGGCGGAGTTGATAACGGTCGGCAAATTCGATTTCCTCGCGCGCCGTGATCAATCTCTTTTCAATAGTTGCGGCATCGTCGGTTGCGCGACCCCGGATTCTTCGCTCCAATTCCTCCCAACTAGGAGGTTGCAGGATGACGGTGAGCACGTCGGGCCTAAGTTCCATGACGGTAAGCGCACCTTGTACGTCGATTTTGAGGACCGCGATCTTTCCGGACCCAACGAGCTTTTCCATGTCCTTCAAAGGTGTCGCGTAAAAGTTGGCGTGAACAAGTTTGTGTTCCAGGAACGCTCCATGATCGGCCATCTCTTTGAATGCAGGATGGGTTACAAAGTGATAGTCCTTGCCATCGATCTCACCTTCCCGCATTTCCCGGGTTGTGTAGGCGACAACACGCTGAACACGGTGGTTGTGCTGTTGCCAAGCTTCAAGTACGGTGTCTTTGCCGACGCCGCTGGGCCCCGAAAGAATAAGGACGCAGCCCCTCATCGGCCCACCAACCTGAGAACCCGCTCGGCCACACGCATCGCGTCATGTCGCACCACATCCGTCTCACTCATAAAGTTTCCGCTGATCACTCGGATTCCCATGGCCCGGATCCGGTCCATATCAGGTTCCACGAAGTGCTGCCCAGCTTCACGATAAGTCTCGATCGCGGATTCGCTGGGCACGGCTGAATTCACCATCACGTAGTCGAAGGTGCGCGCTTCAACGCTGTTGACCACCGCCAACACGTGCTCGCTCGCGGTGAAGGAGTCGCTTTCACCGGGCTGCGTCATGACATTGCAGACATACACTTTCGGCGCTTTGGAGTTACGTAACGCGTCCGCTATTCCCGGAACTAGCAGGTTTGGAATTACACTCGTAAACACGCTGCCGGGTCCGATGAGAATAAGATCGGCGTCCGCAAGGGCTTCCAACGCGCTCGGATGAGGCTGCACGGTTGCGGGTTCCAGATAAATCTTTTTGATTCGCTTGCCCGCTTCGGCGATGGCGGTCTCTCCGCAAATGACTTCGCCTCCCTCGAGAACGGCGCGGAGGCTGACATGCTCCAGGGTAGAAGGGAGAACCTTTCCGCGGATCGCCAGTACCGCGCTCGCAGACTCGACGGCCTTTTCAAAGTCACCTCTGGACTGATCGAGAAGAGCAGCGATCAACAGGTTGCCCATCGAGTGTCCGCTTAGCGAGCCGCTGTCCTTCTGGAAGCGATGCTGAAAAAGGTCCGTCATCGCCTTTTCCGCGTCGGCCAGGGCCACCAAGCAGTTCCTGATGTCTCCGGGTGGGATCATCCCCTTGTCCTTGATGAGCTTGCCGCTGGATCCGCCGTCGTCTGTCACCGTAACGATCGCGGTGATATTGGACGAATGATGTTTAAGGCCCCTGAGAAGGGTGCTGAGGCCCGTGCCACCGCCGATGGCGACAATGTGCGGTCCCTGTGCCAAGCGCTGCCGGCGAACGTAATCCGTAACAATTCCAGGACCCCGCCCGGGAGTAACGGTATCCACGATCCTTCGGACACCCGACTTCAAGCCGAGAAAAATCAAATAGACGCCCAGGACGAGGAATCCGCCACCCATGATATGGGCGCTCACATCTCGGTCATCGCCGACGGCGTTACTTAAGACGTTGCCCGCCCAATTCCCGAGCGCATCGAGGGCGATGACCAAATAATCCTTAAGACTGAGAGCAATACCGGATACGAAGAGGCCGAGGCCCAGGAGAATAACCAAGCCAGGAACCCACAGCCCAGCTGTCGGCGCCAGCAACCGGCGTACCTGATAGCGGTTAATCATCGTCCTTGTCGTCGGGGAGAAATACTCCTAAGACACCGTTAATGAACGCGATGATGATGCTTGCGATCAAAGCGGCGAGAAATCCTTTAAATCCGGTATCGGTTATCTCAAATCCAAGCTTGAAACTGGCGGCCGCCATCAAAACAATGGCGTTCACAATCAGGGAAAAAATGCCAAGGGTCAGACAGCTTAGGGGAAGGGTGAGAACCTTAAGAATCCGGCCCAAAGTGGCATTTAGGAATGCCAGCACGGCCACGCCAATCATAAGCGGGATCAGGTCTTCTGTTCCCTTGTAGTTCACGCGGAAGCCGAGATCCAAGGCTTGGCTAACCATCGAGGCGGCAAAGACAGAGAACGCAAGCAGTATCCACCTAAGAATGAGTCGTCCCATTGCAGCACCTGTCGAGAACCCGGATTCAGGCTAAGTTGTACCCGGGCCGCCTCCCAGAAACGAAAAATGTCGTAGTCTAATGAAGGCAAGGAGGGATTATCCAACTATGAGCACTTTTAGAGCTCAACGAAGACCGGAGAATTCACGTAAACCACATCAGATGAGGCGAGAGGGCATCATTCCTATGGCGCTCATCTCACGAGACCAGGGAACGACCCTACTGCAGGCTTCCAAAGCCGACGTTCAATATGCACTCAAGCATTTGGACGGGCACGGCGGAATCGAACTGGAGATCGACGAAGAAAAAAGCAACCGCAAGGTGATCGTCAAGCACGTCGACAATGACCCCTTAAAGGGAGGGATCATCAATCTTACGTTGCAGGAAGTATCCGCACGCGACGTCGTCAAGCTCGACGTGCAGGTGGTTCCCATCAACCATGGTGTGGACGAGCAAGGCACGGTTTTAACTCAACCTACAACGCATGTAAAGGTTCAGGGACGCATGTCGGACCTGCCCTCAAGTCTGGAAGTAGATGTGGCCAATCTTGAGGTTGGACACCACATCAACGCGGGTGATATCGAACTTCCGAAGGGAGTTAAGCTTGTGAGTTCACCCGACGCGACGCTTTTCAGCATGCAAGTTCTGAAGGCAGTATCGCTTGAGCCCGAAGTGGCGGAGGAGCCAGTCGAAGGCGAAGAAACCACCGAGGCACCGGCCGAAGAATCGTAGTTCCTCTTGCTGGACAAACAAAAAGCCCCGCCACTTTGGCGGGGCTTTTCTTTTTGGAACGGTGAAAGTTTAGGCGAAGGCAAGCGGGACAAGATGCGGATCGTCCTTGATGATCTGCTGGAGGTTCAATCGAGCTCGGTGCAAGCGACTCTTGATCGTTCCTGCTGGGGTGTTCATCCGGGCGGCGATCTCTTCGTAAGTAAGTTCGTCCTCGTGATACATCAACAACAGTTCTCGTTGGTGAGCGGGCAACTTCTCAAGTGCATTTCGAACTTGCTCGCAGAATTCCGACTTAGCGCTGGTATCGAATGCGGACTCCGAATCATCGATCGGCTGCATGAAGA
>JAFAFM010000348.1 GCA_023423495.1 Armatimonadota bacterium | reverse complement strand
ACAACCACCGTGTATCTCCTCGCTTCGGGGCCACCCCACCAAGCGAACCAGCCAAAGATCAGGAAGATCACGATGGCCGTGAAAACCATAAGGAAAAGGCGAAAGGCAGCGTTGTTGCCCACGGTCTCGTGTGTTTGCATAGCTCTTGAAAAGACGACGTGCCGTGCTTGAGCGGCGAAGCTCAGTGGGACTTCCCGACGCGTGGGTCCCAATGCCCTACGAAGATTGCTAAGAAGGAGAACTGCGCAGGATGTCGAATTCTGCTTTCCAAAGAGGGAAACAGAGATGGCGAGCGTATTCTCAAACCTAATCCTGGATGTCGAAGACATCGACCGCTCGCTGTCTTTCTATAGCCAGCTCCTCGACTTACCGGTCCGTGCCAAGCAACTCGTAGATGGGCACAAACTTGCCTATCTCACCACGGGCCAGACGGAAATCCTCCTCCTTCAACAACCTCGACACGAGCAGAACCCAAACCTAGATCGCAGCGGTGGGCTGGTGATCAAGTTCGTCGTCCGAAATCTGCCCGAAGTGGCTAAAAGCTTGCGGATGCAGTCCGTAACCGTCCTCCGAGAGCTCGACATGGCGAACATTGGCGAGCGCACGTTCCTCGTGGCGGATCCCGACGGCTATGCGGTCTTGCTCAGTGAGCCAGTGGAGACGTTGAATTAGCCGGGGTGTCGTGGCCGTTTAGCAAGCGCCGAATCGTCTTGATGAGCAGATCCGGTTGCACAGGCTTGCTCAAGTGTTCGTCGAAACCCGCATCCAGCGCCCGTCTTCGATCTTCCGGCTGGACAAATGCGGTTAACGCTATCGCGGGCACCTTGATGCCCCGGTTCCGCAACTCGGCAATGAACTGATATCCGTCCCTTCCCGGCATCCCGATATCACTCACCACCAGATCCGGATCGCATTCATTGAGCAGGCTCAAGGCACGGTCCGCCGAATCAGCCAAAGTGACGTTTGCACCCGCCTCAGTAATAATCCTCCCGACAATCTCGCGAATGCCGGAGTCGTCGTCGACCACCATCACGTGGTAATCGCCTAACTCTCCTCCAAGTCCAAGCTTGCTCTCTCCCGACACGACGGCTGTATTCGATAGTTCTAAGGGAAGGGTGACCGTAAAGGTGCTCCCTTGCCCCAACCCTGCGCTAGCGACTTCGGCCGTACCGCCATGCATTTCCGCGAATTGGCGCACCAAGGAAAGTCCGATTCCCATGCCTCCGTGCTTACGCGAGGTCGAGGCATCAGCCTGGGTGAACCGGTCGAAGAGCCTTGAGAGGAACTGCGGGTCGATGCCATCCCCCGAATCGATCACGCTTAGCTTAGCCTGGGTGGGAAGGTACTTTAGTTCGATACGAATGCTGCCCTTTGCCGGCGTGAAACGAATCGCATTGGACAGTAAGTTGGAGACGATCTGTTTCAAACGCTTTTCATCGCCAAGAACCGGCGCCTCATTCTTGGCTTCAATCTCATAGTCAAGGCTTAGAGCCTTCGACTCGGCTGCGGGGCGAAACTCGTCAACTTGCGCCTTGACCAACTCGGAAAGGATGACATTGGTGAACTCCAGTTGAAGCTTGCCGGACGCGATTCGACTCAAGTCCAGCAAGTCGTCGACTAGCGCTTTCAGCGTCTCACCGCTCCGCATGATTACGTCGGCCGCATCATGCACCACGGACTCATCTCCTGGGGACTTACGAAGCAAATACGTCCACCCCAAGATAGAACTGAGTGGTGTGCGAAGCTCATGCGAGAGCGTCGCCAAGAACTCGTCCTTGATCCGTGCCGCGCGTTCAGCCTCACTACGCGCCTGCCGCTCGCTCTCCAAGAGCGAATCACGCATCTGATTAAGGCGGCGCTGCTCCTCCACGTCGGTGTACGTACAAAGCCAACGTACGATGTGCCCTCCCTCTTCCCGAATGGGAACCGCTCTCGACAGGAAAGCGCGCAGCTCCCCGTCTGCTCCCTTCAATCGGTACTCCATCTCGAAGGGTTCACCGGTCTCGAGGGACGATTTCCATTGGTCCACGACTTCGTGTAGTACCGAGCTATCCGTAAAGCTTGTCCAGCCCCAGCCATACATCGCTCTGGAATCCCCACCCACGAACTCGTTCCACCGGTTGTTAAACCAAAAGACGTGGCCGTCCGGATTGGACATCCATGCGAGTTGCGGGATCGCGTTCGCCATCACCTCGAACTGCTCTGCAGCCTGGGCAATTTCGAACACTTTGTCCCGAACTTGGTATTGGCGTCTCCTTGACCGTACGGCAGAATCCAGGGCGCTCACAATCGTAACCGCGGCGGCAGGGCGCTCGATGAATGTTACGTTAGTGATCGTTCCCAAACTGGATCGCAGTTCGGCAACGAGATTGGGCCTTGTGAGGACGATAACGGGAAGCTCGGACCAATCCGGCTGATCTCCAAGTTTGTCGACAACCTGCTGAATGCTCGAATGCAGGACGCCGGCGTCGCTCAAGAGAATCACACCCGCTCCACGGGAAATTTCCTGCGCCAACTCTCTTGCCGATTCCGTCGTGAAAAACGACAAGTTGGCTTTCTGAAGCAGCTGCTCGGTGATCTGTCCATCTCGGCGCGTTGGGGCGAGGAAGAGAACACGCTCCTCTAATTCCTTCTTCAATCGGTCCTCGCCAGCCGCCATCTTTTACCTAAATGGCTCCTCCTACGACTTCGATCGGGACACCGGTAAGCACCCCTCGAAGGTGCGTTAGAGGCTTGGACACCTGGATCCCATCTTTGTCGAAGTGAATGCTACGAATGGTCTCCTCGTGCCAGCCGCTTCGCTTCTTTACCACGGAAACCGCCTTCTTAACCTGTCCTTGGAATTCGTAGAAGCGGTGCAAGACAACGCAGTCTGCCAGGTAACTGGTGTCGATCCCCACTGGCATATTCGAGCCGATCATCATGCCGTGTTGCGCCACGACCATGAAAGTGGTTACGCCGCGACGCCCGAGATAGCTCAGCAACTCGTGTAACTGCACGGTTAGGAAGGGCTCTTCCGGCATCGCATTGAGGTACCCGTTCAAACTGTCGATAACAATTATCTCGGCGTTATCCTTTTCGACTGCAGTCCGCACCATGTGGGCGAACTCACCCGGTGAGACTTCCGCAGGATCCAAGGCGCGAAGGGCGATACTTCCTTGGCCGGCTTCGTGATCCAAGTCAATTCCAATTGCCGAGCACCTCTTCCTCATGGTGTTGATACTCTCGTCGAACATAAAGACGGCAGCATGCTTGCCCTTGTCGGCCGCCGCACACGCATAAGCGGCGGCGATCGTTGATTTGCCGGAGCCCGCCGGTCCGATCAGCAGCGTGCTGGTTCCCTTTTCGACTCCTCCCCCTAACATTTCGTCGAAAGCTGTAACCCCGCTCGAGATCTGGTCCATTTCGAACTCGCCGTAGTGTTCGGCCGCCACCAAGCGAGGGTACACAACGACGCCGCTGCTCTCGATGGTGAAGTCATGGGAACCACTCCGGAAAGAAGAGCCTCGCATCTTCACCACTGTCAAGCGCCGACGTGCCATCCCGTAAGCCGGAAAGTGTTGTTTCAGCGTGATGACTCCGTGCGCAATGCTCTGCAGCTGCGTGTCGGCATCCTCCGTGGTCTTGTCATCCAACATGAGGATCGTGCAGTGACGCTCCACAAAGTATTGCTTCAGCGCCAGAACCTGCCGCCGATACCTTAGGGAGGAGCCAGCCAACAGCTTCAGTTCCGAAAGGGAGTCGAATACCACCCGCTGCGGTTTGACCCTTTCCGCCGCCGACAAGATCGCCTTGGTCAGCTCATCCAGCTCGACGTCGGCGGGATGGTACATCGTGACTTGTGCCTCGCGCTCCAAGGCGTCCTCATTAGCTACCATCTCCACGATGTCGATACCGGGCAGGTCCCACCCGTGTGAAGCCGCACCCGCGCGCAACTCCCGTTCAGTCTCAGACAGTGTGATATAGAGGCAGCGTTCACCCTTGCGAGCGCCTTCCATGAGGAATTGAAGCGAGAGAGTGGTCTTACCAGAGCCAGGGCTCCCCTCGATAAGATATAGCTGTTCCGCGATGAGGCCGCCGTGCAGCACATCATCTAAGCCCGAAACACCAGTGGTGCACCGCCCCCGTGAGTTACCCAAGTCCATACAAGCAGAAATCCTACCCCTGAGACGAGGCTTGATGTAATTCAGTTTCACGGGACGCGCGCGAGACCTGTTATCATGCTCATAGATGCTCACCAAGTCCCTCTTTATGGCCGGAGAAAGGTGCCCAAAGAAGCTCTGGCTTAGCATCCACCGACCCGAAGAACGCAAAGCCCCCGACGAAGGTGTGCGGGCCCTCATGGAAACGGGCGCATCCATCGGACGTTTGGCCCAACAGCTCTACCCCGAGGGCCGCGAAATCCCCCACTGGCACATGACCCCAGAGGATGCCCAAGCCCTCACTCAGACCCTGATCACCGAGGGCGTCCCGGTCATCTTTAAGGCCAGCTTTGCCTCCGGCAAACTCCAAGCTCGGGTCGACATCCTCCGCCGCGAGGGCGACGCCTGGCACATCATCGAGGTCAAAATGGGCGCCAGCAAGAAGGACGACTATGTGGCCGACCTCGCGTACCAGTACTCAGTACTAACCGCCTCCGGCTTACCGGTAGCATCGGCCTCCCTCATGCTGGTCGACAAGAACTACGTTTGGCCAGGGGACGCCATGGAAGCCACCCAGTTCCTGCGCCTGGAAGACTGCACCGCCGAGTGCCTCACCCAACTCCCCGAGATTCAGGACCGCGCCAGCGCCTACCTCGGACTGTGGGACACGACGGACTACCCCGTCTACGGCACCCCCAAGCCCCACACCGACCCCGGGCTGCACGCCGAGTGTCGGAGGTGCGAGTACGGGGACCACTGCCACGAGCATGCCGGGCCGGATGACATCTTCTTCCTGGGTTTGCACCACAGCAAGGCCGCCAAGCTCCGCAAAGAGGGTATCCAC